>JACOMT010000262.1 GCA_014623385.1 Paracoccaceae bacterium | reverse complement strand
GCAGGCGCCTTGGCGCGACGTTCAATCCGTGCCTGCTGCATATGCAGATCGCGGTCGATCAGGAGGTAGTCGCCGTTGCTCCCCCTGTCGGGCCGTGTGACCAGGATCACCGCCACGGCCAAGGCAATCGCCAGTGCCGGCAAAAATTTAAGCGGGGTCACCCGCGGACGCTGTTTGGTGAAAAGTCTCCGAGACGCCATCCGCGCCGGCTCCCTACCTGCTCCAATCCGCCATAGTTACCCTGCAGCCAAACCAAGTGGTTTGCTACAGTATCCCGAACCCACGTACGTTTCTTCGGCCCGACTGCCGTTTGCGTCGCCTGCCAAGTTTGCCATGCTAGGCACTGAGCTTTCGTCATCGAACCAAAAGCTTAAATTGCGTGAGGTGCCGGTGGCCTGTCAATCGGCTTCGCGGGCGGGTTGTCGTACAGACCCTCTGAAGGTATGCGTTCGGTGCGCCTCTTGAAAAATCGCAGGACAGTGATTTTTTCTTTGACAGATCCGGAGCAGCTCCGTACATAGCTGTTCCTCCGTGGCGCCAAAGTGCTCTGGGCTCAGGCTGCTGCGATGCTATATGACAGGTTGAGAGGAAGGGATGCGTGGGCGGCGCGGTGTTTCTTGCTTCTGGAGAAGTCTGGTTGTGAGTGATGCTTGTGGTGGCGTATTTTGGATTGTTTTGGCATTGAGAGTGGACATGTCGAGTGCGGATGCCTAGGGTGTTCGTTTGAGTGTGTTTTCTGTTTGAGTGCTTGGCGGTCTTTGAGGTGCTATCTTCCGTTCACGCGGTAAAGAGTATAGGATGCTTGATTTTTGTCGTTGTCATTGATGTGGGCAGCGATCGGGATTGAGTATCTGGTTTTGAAGGACCTTCGTTCTTTCCTTGTGGGGGTTCGGAGGCGCCAAGTTGTTCGAGCGGAATCTCTGATCTGGTGTTCGGTATGTGTCGTGCTTTGGTGTGCGGTGTGTGCCGATGCACCTTAAGGTCAACCTGAGAGTTTGATCCTGGCTCAGAACGAACGCTGGCGGCAGGCCTAACACATGCAAGTCGAACGTGCTTTTTCGGAAGCGAGTGGCGCACGGGTGAGTAACGCGTGGGAACCTGCCTTGGGGTAGGGAATAACGGATGGAAACGTCTGCTAATACCCTATACGCCCTTAGGGGGAAAGATTTATTGCCCTGGGATGGGCCCGCGTTGGATTAGCTGGTTGGTGTGGTAATGGCGCACCAAGGCAACGATCTATAGCTGGTACGATCTATAGCTGGTCTGAGAGGATGATCAGCCACACTGGGACTGAGACACGGCCCAGACTCCTACGGGAGGCAGCAGTGGGGAATATTGGACAATGGGCGCAAGCCTGATCCAGCCATGCCGCGTGAGTGAAGAAGGCCCTTTGGGTTGTAAAGCTCTTTCAGCGGGGACGATGATGACGGTACCCGCAGAAGAAGCCCCGGCTAACTTCGTGCCAGCAGCCGCGGTAATACGAAGGGGGCAAGCGTTGTTCAGATTTACTGGGCGTAAAGGGCGTGTAGGCGGACAATCAAGTCAGAGGTGAAAGCCCCGGGCTCAACCTGGGAATTGCCTTTGAAACGGTTTGTCTTGAGGACGGGAGAGGATGGTGGAATACCCAGTGTAGAGGTGAAATTCGTAGATATTGGGTGGAACACCGGTGGCGAAGGCGGCCATCTGGCCCGTAGCTGACGCTGAGGCGCGAAAGCGTGGGTAGCAAACAGGATTAGATACCCTGGTAGTCCACGCTGTAAACGATGTGTGCTAGCCGTTGGGGTGCATAAGCACTTCGGTGGCGCAGCTAACGCGTTAAGCACACCGCCTGGGGAGTACGGCCGCAAGGTTAAAACTCAAAGGAATTGACGGGGGCCCGCACAAGCGGTGGAGCATGTGGTTTAATTCGAAGCAACGCGCAGAACCTTACCAGCCCTTGACATGGACACAGCGGATCGCAGAGATGCGATTTTCGGTTCGGCCGGGTGTCACACAGGTGCTGCATGGCTGTCGTCAGCTCGTGTCGTGAGATGTTGGGTTAAGTCCCGCAACGAGCGCAACCCTTGCCCTTAGTTGCCATCAGGTAGCGCTGGGCGCTCTAGGGGTACTGCCGGTGACAAGCCGGAGGAAGGGGGGGGCGACGTCAAGTCCTCATGGCCCTTATGGGCTGGGCTACACACGTGCTACAATGGCGGTGACAGAGGGCAGCGATCCAGCGATGGTGAGCCAATCCCCAAAAGCCGTCTCAGTTCGGATTGCACGCTGCAACTCGCGTGCATGAAGTCGGAATCGCTAGTAATCGCGGATCAGCACGCCGCGGTGAATACGTTCCCGGGCCTTGTACACACCGCCCGTCACACCATGGGAGTTGTCTTTACCTTAAGACGGTGT
>JACOMT010000261.1 GCA_014623385.1 Paracoccaceae bacterium | reverse complement strand
CTTCCCTTGGCAAGCTGTAATGGCTTTAAATCTTTAAAACCGTTTATCTCGAAACTTCTGATGTGCTATTTGGATCGGTTTTCTAAAATTCAGTCACATAATAAACATTACGTATACTACAGTAGCTGGTCTGGTGCCTTTTGGCATACTGCAGTATGCATAATGCAAGCATCTGGACTTACATTTATGTTCCTTTGTGTGTCCTATTTCTTTCAGCTGACATTTGAAGGTATTGATGGGGTTGGCAAATCGACACAGGCTCGGCTCTTGGCCGCGTATTTGCAGGGTCAGCACCATGATGTGGCGCTGACCCGCGAACCAGGCGGTTCGCGGGGGGCCGACATAATCCGCGAACTACTGCTCAATGGCGGACCAGATCGGTGGTCGGTGGAAACCGAAATTTGCCTGTTTACAGCGGCCCGGCGCGATCATATGGAACGGTTGATCCAACCGGCCTTGGCCAAGGGCCGGATCGTGATCTGTGACCGGTTCGCCGACAGCACGCGGGTCTACCAGGGCCTGTCGCGGGGGAACCTGCGTCCTTTGGTCGACGCGCTGCATAGTCGGCTCATCGGTCGCGAACCGGATCTGACTCTGCTGCTCGATATGGACCCGCAAACCGCACTGGCCCGTGCCTTGGACCGTCAGGCAACCGAACACCGGTTCGAACATTTTGGCGTTGATATGCAGGTGCGGATACGGGCTGGATTTCTGGCCCTGGCCAAGGAATTTGACGACCGCGTTCAGGTGGTGAACGGGAACCAATCGGATATCCGACAAGCGACCAAGGCGGCCATAGCCCGCAAACGAGCCAAAGACACAGACTCACCTGTTGAAACGGACACCGTGTGGCAAAGCAAAAAGAAGACCAGGGCAGAGCCGACATGACCAATCTGGTCCTCGCCTCTGATCAGGTCCCCGGTATCCCGCATCCGCGCGAAACATCCGGATTGTTTGGCCAGGATCTCGCCGAACAGGCGTTCCTTAACGTGTATGCCAGCGGCCGTTTGCATCACGGTTGGCTGCTCTGCGGGCCACAGGGCATCGGCAAGGCGGTGCTTGCCTGGCGCATTGCACGGTTTCTGTTGGCAACGCCGCCGGGCGCGGCCGATGGGCTGTTTGGTGCGCCGACACCGCCGCAATCACTGGACATCGACCCGGACCATCCCGTCGCCCGGCGTATTCTGGCGGGGGCGGAGCCGGGGCTGACCAGCGTACAGCGCAGCCGGAATGACCAGGGCCGATTGCGCTCTGATATTGTGGTAGACGATATCCGGGCGCTGGGCCGTTTTTTTGGTCTGACCTCGGCCGATGGTGGACGCCGGGTTGTGATTATCGACAGCGCGGATGCGCTAAATACCAGTGCGGCCAACGCGCTGCTGAAAATGCTGGAAGAACCCCCCGCTCGCACCACGCTTTTGCTAATCGCGCACCAGCCCGCCCGGCTGTTGCCGACCATCCGGTCACGATGCAGGGTGCTGCGGCTGGCATGTTTGGGACCCGGGGATATGACTGCTGCGCTGGCCCAGGCGGGTGCCGATGTGCCGCCGGGTGCGGCCATGGACCATCTAGCTGCCTTGGCCGGTGGGTCGGTTGGCATGGCCTTGCGGGTGCTGGCACTGGATGGGCTGACGCTGTATCAGGATCTGACATCGGTTGTGGGCACTCTGCCAGGGCTGGCTCGGCCCCCTGTGCTCGCCTTGGCCGAGTTGGTGGCGGCCCGGACGGCTGCCCCCCGGTTCGAGCTGTTGCTGACCCTGACCGAAACTCTGCTGGCGCGGCTGGCCCGCACGGGCGCAACCGGAATCCCGCCCGTTCCCGAGGCCAGCACCGCGATGCTGACGCGATTGGCCCCCAATCCGGTTGCTGGCCGTGCCTGGGCGGACCTGGCGCTTCGGATTTCGGCGCGAACCAGACATGGGCAGGCGGTCAATCTTGACCCCACAGCCCTTGTCCTGGATACGGTGTTCAAAATACGCGAAACCGCCCAAAGCCACGCGATCTGAACCCAGGAGGCGGCGATGACAGACCCCCCCCGGATCACGGACAGCCATTGCCACCTGGATTTTCCCGATTTTGACGGCCAGCTGGATACGGTCATTGCCCATGCCGCTGCGGTCGGGGTGGCCCGGATGGTGACGATCTGCACCCGCCTGCGCAATGAATCCACGGTCAGGGCCATCGCCGAACGGCACGCGCCGGTTTACTTTGCCGCAGGTACGCATCCGATGAATGTGGCCAAAACGCCGATGGCAACCACGGAGCAGCTGATCGCACTGGCCCAGCATCCAAAATTTGTGGGCATCGGGGAAACCGGACTGGACTATCACTATACCCCGGACAATGCCGGGCAACAGAAAATCTCGCTGCGTCGGCACATCGCGGCGGCCCGACAGACCGGGTTGCCCCTGATCGTCCACGTGCGCGATGCGGATGCCGACATGGCACAAATTTTGACCGACGAACACCGCAACGGCACCTATACCTGTGTACTGCACTGTTTTTCGTCCGGCCCGGACCTGGCGCGCACCGCGTTGGATTTGGGGTTCTATTTGTCTATGTCTGGGATTGCGACCTTTCCCAAAAGCCAAGCCTTGCGCCATATCTTTGCCGAAACGCCGGTGGACCGCGTGCTTGTGGAAACTGACAGCCCCTATCTGGCCCCCCCGCCCGTTCGCGGTAAAAGGAATGAACCGGCCTATGTGACTCATACCGCCCGTGTGGGGGCCGCGCTCTTTGGCCTCGACTATGCCGATTTTGCCGCCCAGACCGAGGCGAATTTCAATCGCCTGTTCTGGAAAGCCGCAGGCGCAGGGGCGGTCGCCTGATGGACCAGCTGCGGTTCACCATTCTGGGCTGCGGATCTTCGGGCGGGGTACCGCGCTTGGGGGGCCATTGGGGCGATTGTGACCCCACGAATCCCCGCAACCGGCGGCGGCGCTGTTCCATGCTGGTCGAACGGGATGGCCCCGGCGGCACAACATCGGTGCTGATTGACACATCACCCGACCTGCGTAGCCAGCTGCTGGACACCGGCACGGGGCGGCTGGACGGGGTCGTCTATACCCATTCCCATGCGGACCATGTCCACGGGATCGACGATCTGCGCATGATTGTCTTTAACATGCGGGCGCGGTTGCCCGTCTGGGCCGATGGCGACACACAAAACGCGCTCTGTTCCCGTTTCGGCTATGTGTTTGCCCAGTCAAAGGGCTCCCCCTATCCCCCTATTTTGAATATAAAAACCATCGATGGGCC
>JACOMT010000260.1:2685-3625 GCA_014623385.1 Paracoccaceae bacterium | reverse complement strand
TCAAAACGATCTAGGCCCAGCCTTTTGCACCCAGGGCGCCCCAGCAGTGGCGATAAAATCGATGCTGAGATAGGTGCTATACCAAGTTCGCAGAGCGCTTGGATTTTTGGCGAAAAAAGAGACCGCCAATGCCAGTTACATGAGTCATCGTCCAATCCTTTGATCAAAGGAAAAGGGCCGCGTATTGCGGCCCTTTCTGAAATCGAACTTGCGATCAAGGTCAGTCGTTGATGCTGTCCTTCAGCGCTTTGGCAATGGTCATCTTGACCACCTTGTCAGCGTCTTTTTTAAACTGTTCGCCTGTGGCCGGATTGCGTACCATACGCTCCGGGCGTTCGTGGCAGTAAATCTTGCCGACCCCCGGCAGGGTCACGGCGCCACCGCCCGAGACTTCGCGGGCGATCAGCGTGGTGATCGCGTCCAGCGCGGCGCCTGCGGTTTTCTTGTCGGTCTCCATCTCTTCGGCCAGAGCGGCAACCAGTTGGGTCTTGGTCATAGGTTTCGCCATTTCTATGGCCTCCTTCTTCTGCCCGATAATTTGGGCCTCACCCCTCTACTTTAGCGGCATCTTGTGTATGAACACAACGAATAAAGCGTTTCGGTTTTCACCTTCGACCTATCCGGCAGTCTTGAAGTCGTTCCAGCATTGGACTGGATCATAGAGAGCACAGATTTCGCCGATGGCGTCGAAGACATCGGTGAATGGTCTGGCTCCGATGCGGCGGAGGTGGGCTTTTCGTTTCGAGAACGCGTGTTCTATCGGGTTCGGGTCCGGCGAGTATGGCGGTAGATAGAGCAACCGACAGCCATGTGGGTTCAGGGCTCGTGCCGCTCCTTTGTTCCTGTGTGTCGCCGGATTGTCGAGTATGACCAAGGTGCCGGGCGCAATCTCGGGCACAAGCACCTCACGGATGTAGGCCGCGAAAGCCGGATCGTTCAT
>JACOMT010000260.1:898-2462 GCA_014623385.1 Paracoccaceae bacterium | reverse complement strand
GACAGCGCGATCGGGTAAGGCAGAGATGGCTGGAAGCCGATGCTTGAACCAGTCGGCCCGTCGTTGCCTTACCTTGACACGGCGGCGTTCGGCGGCAGCCAGTGCCTTCTTTGTACGTGAAGCCAAACCGGGACAGAAGGTTGGCTATGGGGAGCGATGCACGCCCTCAGCCTCAGCGAGCGCATCGCGCAACTCGAAGAGCGCGATGTCGGGCTCTTGAGCAATCGGTTCCTCAAAGAACGCCCGATGCAGAGCCAGCTTGCCCCGACCACGCGGAGGTTCCTGGGGCACAGGCTCTGCATTGCCCTCGATCCGAACCTGACGCGCCCAACGCGCGCCGGTGGCAGGCGATACTTTCAGACGCAACGCAGCCCGCCCGCTTAATCCTTCCTCAATCAATCGCTGAAAACGCGTCCGAAGCGCCAGTGGCAAAGGTGCTGACAGGATACGTTCCCCCAAACAGAACGAACCCCATCGGACGCCCCAAGGGAACCCCCCGCGATTCAAGTTCAGCTCGAAAAGCTTTAGATCGCGATTTCTGGCATCGAGGCCGACCAACCCCACTTGCCACTCCCTCTTGGGCCAACCCGCCTCGCCCTCCAGGGTTTCGTCAAATTCATGTCGGATTGGTACGGCCTCCAAGGTCTTCGGATCAACGCCATGGCCCCTGGCCTGATGAAAAGCGGCGCAACCGAGTTTCATCCCGATTGAACCGCAACGGTTCCCATGGGTCGCGTCGGTCGCAATGACGAGGTCGAGCGTTGTATTCAGGTGCTGTGCCGCCGCCGCAAGAATAACCCGCTCTTGGTGGGGGATCCGGGGGTAGGCAAAACCGCCATCGCTGAGGGGCTCGCCCATCGGATCGAACAAGGCGAAAGCCCCGATGTGCTGGCGCACACCACTATTTACGCCTTGGATATGGGCACGCTGTTGGCAGGCACGCGCTATCGCGGGGACTTTGAAGAGCGGATCAAATCTGTCATCAAAGAGCTGGAAGAGCACGCCGATGCAGTGCTGTTCATCGATGAAATCCATACCGTGATCGGGGCAGGCGCGACCTCAGGTGGGGCGATGGATGCCTCTAACCTGCTGAAGCCCGCGTTGCAATCCGGCACATTGCGCACCATTGGCTCTACCTCTTACAAGGAATTCCGCCAGCACTTTGAAAAAGACCACGCGCTTTCGCGCCGATTCCAAAAAATCGATGTGCACGAGCCGTCGATTCCGGACACAGTTAAAATCATGATGGGACTGAGGCCCTACTACGAGGAACACCATCAGGTCTCCTACTCCGCCGACGCAATCAAGACCGCGGTTGAGTTATCGGCCCGCTACATCAACGACCGTAAGCTACCCGACAAAGCTATCGACGTGATCGACGAGGTCGGCGCAAGCCAGATGTTGCTGCCGCGCTCCAAGCGCAAGAAAAAGATCGGCGTGCGTGACGTGGAGAATGTGGTCGCCAAGATTGCGCGCATCCCGCCAAAGCAGGTCAGCCGTGACGACCGCGAATCACTGCGTGACCTGGAACAAGAATTGAAGACTGTCGTATTCGGTCAGGACA
>JACOMT010000260.1:0-862 GCA_014623385.1 Paracoccaceae bacterium | reverse complement strand
ACTCTCCAAATGCCTGGGTGTGGAGTTGGTGCGGTTCGACATGTCGGAATATTTGGAACGCCACTCGGTCAGCCGCCTGATCGGTGCACCGCCCGGTTATGTCGGCTTCGATCAGGGTGGCATGCTAACCGATGCAGTGGATAAGAACCCACATATCGTTCTTTTACTAGACGAAATCGAAAAAGCACATCCGGATGTGTTCAATATACTGTTGCAAATTATGGATCACGGTAGCCTAACCGACCACAACGGCAAGACCGTCGATTTCCGTAATGTGATCTTGATTATGACCACCAATGCTGGCGCAACAGACTTGGCCAAGGCCGCCATCGGCTTCGGTCACGTCACTCGCAAAGGCGAAGATCAGGAGGCGATTAACCGCACCTTTAGTCCGGAATTCCGCAATCGCCTGGATGCGATCGTTCCATTCTCCAACTTGCCGCCGCAGGTTGTGGGGCGGGTCGTCGATAAATTCGTACTGGAACTGGAAGCGCAGCTCGCCGACCGCAAGGTCACCATCGAACTGACCGAAAAGGCCCGCGAGTGGCTGGGGTGGAAAGGCTACAGCCACGACTACGGCGCTCGCCTGCTCGCGCGCGTAATTCAAGAGCATGTGAAGAAACCTCTCGCCGAGGAGTTGTTGTTCGGCAAGCTCGCAAAAGGCGGAGTCGTGCAAGTAGATGTGGATGATTCAGCTGACAGCTTGGTTTTTACTTATCCGGAAAAAGGTAAGGCAGTGGTACCCGATCATCTGTCGGACGATGGTAACAATGCCGATGAGGCGTCGGCCGCCTAATTCGCGACAGGCGCTGTCGTTGACGGATGACTGCCGGAAGGTTCGCCCAGCTGACTGTGACATTGA
>JACOMT010000259.1 GCA_014623385.1 Paracoccaceae bacterium | reverse complement strand
GTGTCTCCTTATGTGCTTCTTATGTGTTTCCCTCTTGGTGGGTGATTCGCGCTTCATGACCCGGTCATTTCGGCTTATCACAGCCCTCTTTGGGGAATCTCTTCTGATACAGTCACCGATGAAAGCACACCATACAGCAGTTCGCAAGATCTTTTTTTGCGTTCGCAAGATCTTTTTGCCTAATAGTATGTTAATACCTATGTCTGATTTTGAACGATGATCATCACCTCAGATTCACCAAGATGCGATGCCTGTCAGGGGCATCGTGCCGGGCAACTGGGCGCGAAGGTGA
Organism: Paracoccaceae bacterium; assembly: GCA_014623385.1. Classification (GTDB taxonomy): domain Bacteria; phylum Pseudomonadota; class Alphaproteobacteria; order Rhodobacterales; family Rhodobacteraceae; genus JACOMT01. Next base: position 2,776 of record JACOMT010000259.1, on the reverse strand, counting down.
GCGCCGCACCCCGCCATATCTGGCTGGGGGTTTCTGTAGGGACACACCAAGGGTCAAGCGGATTGTTCTGGCTTTATGCGCACCCACCATGCTGTGCCTTGGCCTACTCTGACACTCTGGGGCGCACAGCACCGCCCACTCAAGCCTTCGTCCTGGCGTTCATGCTCGTGCAGCTATGGGGGGCGTAGGTGGGGATGTGTGAAGGACCGACATTCAAGCAGACATCTTGCCCAGGAAGCGCGGCAGAGCAGCCGCCGATGCCTTTGAACGCGATGTCATCGTCCCGACCCGGCAAAGCACTCGCCGGCCCCCCAATTATGGTCGTGTGAGTGACATTAGGTGGGAGTAGCCACGATGGGGAAGCATATCCTTATCACCCGATTGTCTTGCAACGCCCTTGCAGCATCTTTGCAAACCCTGAAAATCGGCGCGATCCAAGAGTGTGAATTCCTTGGAAAATCTAAGGAGTTTCGGGGGCTTGCAAAACCACGTTTCCAAGCCATTCGCACCCCTGAAACGCCCCCAATTCTCAAAGACTTTTGTCGCACCAGCCATCGGGGCGTGGCACGGGCAGGCGCACAGCAAGAGCCCCGAATCCCCTTATGTATCGGGCTTTGCTGCCCCTCATCCAGACTAGTCCAGCCGAGTCTAGCCTAGTCCAGATTCGCAAAGACCTTTGTCGTCCCACAATCCCCGCCTTGGCGGTTGGGCGGGGGCGGCATCCTCAAGGCGCAGTTGCGGGCGCTCCCCGCCTTGCCATTGGTCCATTTCCAACCGCCCGGCCAAATGGAACAAAGCCCCATCGTGGGCTAGCAGAGCCGCCCCCATAGGCGTTTCAAAAGCATCAAAGGCAACAGCATCGACTGCGCGCCCACCGCCATTTGAAAATCTGAGGCGCACATGCCCCTCGCCGACTTTACGAACAAAAAGACACCGGCACTCCGGAAAGGCAAACCGCGGCGCAGGGGCAGAGGCCCCAAAGGGACCCGCGGTTTCCACGCTCTTGATCAAATCGACTGAAACTGCTGCACTCATCAATACCCCATCAAGGCGCAGAAGGGCAAGGTGCTGCACCGCGGTGCCAAGGTCTATGCCTGGCCTCGATCGCGCCGACCCCCGTGCCGTTTCGCCCTCCAGCCCCATCACCACAGCGGGGCGACCTGTCGCCTCGACAAGGCGCGCTGCCACAATCCCCAAAACACCGGGGTGCCAGCCCTCGCCCTGCGCCCATACCAGCGGGCTTTCCTGGCCGTGCGCTTGCACCTGCGCCTGCGCTGCCCGCAGCACCGCGGCCTGGAGGGCGCGTCGCTCGCGGTTGAGCGCATCAAGCCGCGCCGCAATGGCAGAGGCTTCGGCCGCGTCCTCGGTAGAGAGCAGCCGCGCCCCCAAATCCGCGCGCCCGACACGCCCCGCTGCGTTGATGCGCGGGCCCAGAACAAAGCCAAGGTGGAACGCCCCAACAGGCCCATGCACATTGCTGATGTCCACAAGGGCCCTTAAGCCGGGTCTTTCCCGCCGTGCCATAACCCTAAGCCCCTGGCGCACCAGCGCCCGATTAAGCCCCACCAAGGGCACCACATCCGCCACCGTCGCCAAGGCGACAAGATCCAACAATGCGAGCAGATCCGGCCCCCTCATCCCCTCTTGGCGCAGCTGGCGATTGGCCTCGACCAGCAGCAGAAACACCACCCCCGCCGCGCAAAGATAGCTTAGCGCGCCGCTCTCATCCTGCCGGTTCGGGTTCACAATCGCTGTGCACTCCGGCAGCACTTCCCCGGCCAAATGGTGATCCAGCACAATCACATCCGCCCCCACAGCCGCAGCTGCAGCAATGGCGGCATGCCCAAGGGTTCCGCAGTCGACGCAGACAATCAAATCATGCGCACGGGCAAGCCCCGCCATGGCAGGGGCGTTGGGGCCATAACCCTCTGCCACGCGATCAGGCACGTAAAGCGTCGCCGCACGCCCCACATAACGCAGCCAATGGATCAGCAAGGCGGCTGAGCTGCCGCCATCCACATCGTAATCGGCAAAAATGGCTATGCGCTGTTGCTGGTGGACAGCCTCGACCAAGCGCGCCGCCGCCCTGGGCATATCACGCAGGCTACGCGGATCGGGCATCAGGCTACGCAAGTCAGGCGCCAGAAAGGCGGCAACCTCGGCATGCGCAACACCGCGGTGCGCCAGCACCTGGCACAAGGGTAAGGGCAAGCCGGTGCTCTGCATCAGCGCGGCTGCTGCGCGCTCTTGCGCGGGGGGCGGCCCTACCCAGCGCCGATTTCTCAACGAATCCGCGACCCCAAGAAACGACTCGGCGGCGCGGCTCATGGCAGATCGGCAAGGATGTCGCCGGTGGCGCGCGCAGTCAGACATTCGCCATGAAGATGAGAAACGGCCGCGTTGTGGATGTCTTCGGCCCCCATGGCGGGCAGAGCCGGATTCCAGCCGGTGGCAGCGCAAGAGGTGAAGGCAGCGCAAGCATCGTGGGCGAGGGTTGTGGCAAAGCCGAGGTTGGCCGCCATGCGGCAGGTGCTGGATACGCAATGCGGTGTTGTCAATCCGCAGATAACCACCTGGGTAAGGCCCAGCCCGCGCAGATGGCTGTTTAGGGGCGTGCCAATAAAGGCGGCATTGGCGGATTTTTCAAAGACAGTTTCGCCAGCCAGGGGGGCGAGGGCCTCCATGAACGCGGTGCCCGGCTTGTTGGCAGCAAGGGGGCTGTTGGGGTTTGTGCTGATGTGGCGGATATGCACGAGGGGGGCAGCCTTCGCCCGCC
>JACOMT010000258.1:2814-3550 GCA_014623385.1 Paracoccaceae bacterium | reverse complement strand
TTTTGACAGTTTGCCGCACCCTCTTTATGCTTGCGGCAGGGCCGCCGGGGCGGTCCGGGGCTTGCGTGCCGTGCCGGTGCGCCGGTTCGGGGAGCGGGGGAGGCAGCTCGATTGTGGGGCCGGCTGCGGCGAGGGCTTGGCGGTGTTTGAGGCTAGCCTTGCAGTAGCGGCTGTACCCGTGGGGCCGATTGGCCTGGCGCGCTGCCGATCCCGGGCTGGGCCGGCTTGCCGGAAGGGGCGGCCGGGAAGCGAAGGGGGGAGGATGGCGAAGCGGCGGGGAGGTTCGCGGGCGAGGTTAAGCGGACCTTCGGGTTGGTGCATGGTTGGTGCATGAAAGGCGGGGGAAGATCTAAGAGTGAAGGCCGATGGGGTAGAGTCTTTTGCTATCGGGCCGGTTCAGGGGGGGAATCGGCTGAAAAAGTGGTTTTGCGGGCAATTTCCGGGGGTGGGGAGAAGGTCGTTTTGGGGAAAGACACCGTCGTGCAGAACGGTTGCAAGGGTCGTGCAGGCACCCTGCAAGGGGGCTGTGCGGGGCAGGCGGGGTAGGGCTCCGCGAAGGGGCCGGACAGTACTAGGTAACGGATGCTGGGCTAAGGGAGGCCGGGCTATTCCCGGGCTAACGGATGGCGAGGAAGTCGAATTCCACATCGACCGGGCCGAAGGTTACCTCTTGCGGCCAAGGCAAGAGGAAACGTCTGCGGGTTTTGGCCAGCAGGTTTTCGCCGCGAAGTCCCTT
>JACOMT010000258.1:0-2592 GCA_014623385.1 Paracoccaceae bacterium | reverse complement strand
GCCCCCCTTGGGGTTGCAAATCGACGGGAAGTTGTTCGGCAATAATACGGTAGGCAAGTTCTACCTCCGGCTGCGGATCGCCCAGCCACTGCACCCTTATGCTGCGGACCTGGCCCGGGCCCAATAGGAACTGCGGAGGAAATACGACGAAATCCTCTTCGGCGTCGCTCAGGGTCTCGCTGCCGTCGAGCGCCATTTGCCGCCGCTTCAGCGAGATCTGCACGGCCATCGGCGCAGCGCTTTCGTTCTCGGCCCGGTAGGTCTTCTTGGAGTCGGGACCGTAGGGAGCGAAGTACTCGATAAAGGGCCCGAACCTAAAAGCCAGCGCCTGGCCCGGCAGCAGCCCGATGCCAAGCGTCAGCACGAGGATCAGCAAGCCTCGGTTTATCGTTCCGCGCATAGCGTCCCGGCGCATGGACTATTTGGCGGCGATGGTGAAACTAAGGACGTCGCTGTAGTCCGATGCGTGAGTCTGGTCGAGGTTTTCGTATTTTATCTTTACCAAATTCCGTTTACGGTTAGACGTGTTAGTGATGGTCGATTGGTCCGCATCGGTGACAACCACACTTCCGGATGTCATAGCTGTGCTACCGCTCTGGCTGCCGAACGTGCCATTGCCCCCATACTGGATGTCGTATTTTACCCCAGCACGATTAGAGGCAATGGGGTCGCCTCTATTGTAACTTGCTTGAAGCGTACCGGATATAAGGAGCCCTCCAGTGGTCCCGTTGTCCGATTCCATCGCTCTATAGCCGTCTGGATCGTTACAATGCTCCAGGATCGTCCCGACTGTCCGTTCGTTGCTCCCCAGACTTAGATTGAGATTACCGATTGTTAATTGGTTACTCCTGTTTGCAAGTAGCGAGAGGGAGCATTCGAGGGGCATAGATCCGGTGAGCGTCAACTGGCCGCTGCTTTGCCCGTGCACAGCGGTGGAGGTGAGAGAGACGGCGCCGATTGCTAGAAGCAAGCTTTTCACAGCAGTCATGGTACTTCCCCTTTTTCTTGACGGACTCTGCCTCGATATACCCTCGGCGGCAGTCTAGTTGTGGGCTCTGATCGTGAAGATAAGCGTGTCTTTGTAGTCGGCAGCAGACACGAGCCGGGTAGCCTGAGAGTAGCTTATTTTGACATCTTTCTCGATCCCATTACCGCTTTTGTCGATAGAAGCGTCGGTCAAAGGCGTGACCTCGGCTACGCCATTACTTATCGCGACAGGTGTGGACGAACCTCCATATTTGACCTGGTATGCATATTCGTCGTTGGCAATCACTGACATCAGCAAACCGCTGTTCTTATTTTTCGCCTGCCCGTTCTGCGTTACCATAGTCACGCTGTAGGAGGTGTTACAAATTTCCTCAACGGTTCCGACAAGTTTATTGCTATCGCCATTTCGCTTGTCCAACTTTATATTGGTATTATCCTTTGCTGTTATTTCAAGCTTGCAGATTTCAGCTACTTTACCCGTGAGTGTGAGCGAGGTTTTGTTGTAAGATTGACCGTAGGCATCAAGGCTCAAGAACGAGCAGGCGGCAACGGCGCCCAACCAAGCCTTGCCCCGGATCCAAGTGTTTTGCACGGCGTCCTCCCGATGTTTTTCCAAAGCCTTGCTTAGGCTGTTTCTAATACACTGCTGAGATACTAGGAGTGGCGCCGCCTGGGTCAATAGCAGATCCGGCCGAATCGCACGGGAAGCGAACCGCTTTGCAATCCGCCCGCTGCCGGGCCCGCTCTCGTTTTGTCTTGCAAGCGGCGGATCTCACCCGGCGAACTCATTGTAAAGACAGGGTTATTCCGGTCCCCCGGGTCTATCGGGCAGTCCGGTGGGTTGGGCGGGATAGGTAGGGGGAAAACCTGGTTTTGACAGTTTGCCGCACCCTCTTTATGCTTGCAGCACGGCCGCCGGGACGTTCTAGCCGGCCGGCTTCCTCAAGCGGCTTGTCCCGGCAGATGCGCCCAAGCGGCCGGTGGCGAGGCCCTCCGCCCGGCCTGGCGCACCCCATGCCGCAGCCCCGTCGGGATCGTGTCCGCGGCGATCATGGCAGTGCCGCCAACAACTCACGCAGGAGCGGCACGGCCAACAGTGCCGCGATCAAGGCGCCCAGGCGCTTGAGCCAGACAAGATCAACTTCGAGCCGGGCGAACCTTGTCTCCATCCCGCTGCGTAGATCGGCAAGTTCGGTCTTCAACTCGGCCTTCGCCCCGGCAAGTTCGCTCCTCAACTCGTCTTTCACCCCGGCAAGTTCGGTCTTCAACTCGTCTTTCACCCCGGCAAGTTCGGCTTCGGTTGCCAGACCGGCCAAGTCGGCCTTGGCCGCCAGGCCGCCGCCGGCGACGCCATCCTGTAAGGTTTCGCTCAAGGCCTCGGCCTGGCCTTCGGTGAAGCCGGCCCGGCGCAGGCGCTTGACGGCGGCGTAGGTATCGAAGGCCAGGCCCATGCCACGCCCTCGGCGGCGGATGCACCGGCGGCCCGAGCCGTCTTCGCCCTCTTTCGCAGCCAGTCCGCCCCGCCGCCTAGATGGCGCCAGCGCCGGCCTCACAAGCCTCTGTCACCAATACGCCAAGCGTCCCGGGGAAGCGAGTTTCTCTGGG
>JACOMT010000257.1:5480-6326 GCA_014623385.1 Paracoccaceae bacterium | reverse complement strand
AATATCGAGCACCTGCGCGGCTCCGACCACAACGATACGCTGACCGGGGACGAGGAAAGTAACCGGCTCATCGGCGGTGCGGGGGAGGATACGCTTGATGGTGGTGCGGGAAAGGACTGGGCTTTCTATCACGGCTCGGACGCGGCGGTGGTGGTGAACCTGTCGGTTAAAAATGACAGTGGGGTTACCACGGGGGTCGGCGGCCACGCGGCAGATGATAAGCTCAGCAACATCGAGCACCTGCACGGGTCCGACCACGACGATACGCTGACCGGGGACGGAGAAAGTAACCGGCTCTTCGGCGGGGCCGGGAATGACACGCTCAACGGTGGGGCCGGGCACGATGTGCTGCTTATTCGCCCCTGAACAGATTGAATCGCTGTTCGGCGCACCTGTACAATATCCTGGGCGGACAGAAAGTCGCGCACTGATATCCTGATCCCTCCGGCTGGAGGATGGCACCCACGTTGTTGCTCGCAAACATGGCAAGCCCATGGCGTTTCAGACCGGCCCCCTTGATACAGGCTTTCCGACCGTCCGAGGCGCGGGATGCGCAACCCTGAAAGTCCGCCAGTATCACCCGGACCGGTCCAGTGGATAACTTGATCCGGAATATCCTGCCAAAATACAAACAAGATCATCTGAACCCGGATGATGAGACCTATACCGCGGACATCAAACATATCCTCGCCGCATATGACACCGACCCGGAATCGCGAAAGGAACGGCGCTGCGCCGCTCTGTGCGGCACGCGATACGGGTGACCGGATGCCATACAGGGCAAAGCCAGTAGGCACCCAACCGGCTGCAACAGTGCTTTGCAGATGTGTCGGATGTCCTGATGGC
>JACOMT010000257.1:3591-5433 GCA_014623385.1 Paracoccaceae bacterium | reverse complement strand
ATACCGAATGCAACTGTTTGCACGGCGAGGGAATTCCGTGACCTGCTGGTACCTTGCGGCACCGGCCGCTATCTTGCCAAGGAACCGGTGGAGCCATCGCTGAGCGAGCCCGACAAGGTGCCAATCCGCCGGGTCGCGGGCCTCAAAAGCATGGGTTTGAAACGCAAGCTGAAAGATCACCCGCTGCGCGGGTTGTCGCATCTGTTGGCCGTCTTGTCGGGGGCTGCCCCCTACAAAGTACGCGGCCGCTAGGGCCAGGGTTCCTGTGGGTAGGGCCAGGGTTCCTGTGGGAACCCCTGGCTAATCTCACGGCCCGCAATTCCGCGATCTTTGATGGGGTCTACGAATGGAGTTGCTCACAACAGCGAAAATCTGCCCCGTTTCCTGCCTGGTTTGTTCAGAATCTGGCACAGATACCTTGAATTCCACCACCCGACGGTACCTTTGCCACCCCTGACCGCGTGTTGTTTGAGTATCTGGGCTGGGCACCCAATCCAATCCTTCGATCAAAGGTTGCATTCAAACCTCTGGCCAGACACATGCCGGGTTTGAGCATGAGTCGCTCGACATATTGCGCCAGTTTGGCCTAACTACTGTGGCGAACGTGGCTGAACGGGCTTCCCGGCTGGGAATTACCGACTCTCCCCCCTGATTCCGCGCCCGCCACGACACCCGGCCCGGACGGTGGGACGACCATCCGACGCTGACGTTCACGATGACGATCTTCGGGACGGTGCAGGGGGCACTACACCCCAGCTGACCCTGACCCGGATGGCGTAGCTCCGACCCTGGCCCCCGAGGACGATGGTGTCGCCTCTGGCACAGGGAGCCTTTGCTGTCATCGCCCAAGCCACTGAAACCATGAAATCGGCAAGGACCGCCGGGGTGAATAGAATGACAGCCTCCATGCAATAGGGCGAAAGGCCAGGCCTGTGTCGTGCCCTACGTCCAAATGACGAATCCCCTGATTCCGACGGGCTTGACCGGGGCCCGCACATGGCAATCGCGGCGCGTGCCATCGAGGCACCGCAGCGTCAACCGGAATCCTTGCGCGCTCTGCGACCTGGAAAACGGCCGTTGGCTGCCGGTTCCACGGGGTTTATACGGATGATCAGCCCCCGTCTACGGTTTATCAATGATAGCCACATGCTGCATTCCTGGGCAAGATGGGTGTTTGGATTCATAATCGGCTGTGTATTTTTGTGGGCATTTTGCCGTGAACCCAATGGATTTGCTTGAGATCAAGGTTTTGTGCGGGCTAGATGAATTATCTCCTGTTGGTACTGGCCAAAAAACGCCGAATCCTCACTTCCAGGAAATGGGTTGAACAGTTTTCCTGCAAGCCCGAAGACGTGTTTCCAACGCCAGTAATTTACCTTTTGTGGCGGCAATTTCCCCTTCGATGTCTCCACCGAACAGCGATGAAACGGGAATTAAAAGCAGGAACACACCAATAGCATCACCCGTCGCAGCGCCTTTTTGTGCAGAAACTAGGGCCGGGACCTTTGCTGCCTCTTCGGAATAGAGTTGTTCAGCCTGCGCGCATTCAATATCCGAATACACATCTCCTATCGAAACCGCGGATACTTAAGCGGGTCTTTTTGCACATGCGGTCAGAAGCACCAATACCAAAAAATAGAAAGACAACTTACCGAGAGCAGCGTGGGTAAACATGATGTGTTCCGTTTATGAGGGAAAAGCAATTGGCAGCCCGTAGGGGAATCGAACCCCTCTTTCCAGGTTGAAAACCTGGCGTCCTAACCGATAGACGAACGGGCCGCACGGGGTGGGCAGGTATCTACGTAATAGCACGGGACCGTGCAAGCGGAAAAACCGGGGGGT
>JACOMT010000257.1:0-3561 GCA_014623385.1 Paracoccaceae bacterium | reverse complement strand
GTGCTGCATCCTCGAGCCGCAATTGTGGTCGCTGGCGTCCACCCCAGCTGTTGATTTCAAGTCGACCGGCCAGATGAAACCGCCTGCCGCCATGCGCTATCAATGCCGGCCCGAGAGCGCTGTCAAAAGCACCAAAGCACATTGCGTTGATCGCTGCGGACAGACCGTCAGAGATCGAAAGTTTCAGATGCGCGTCGCCCACCTGTTTGGCAAAACGGATACTGGTATCTGGTAGCGAAAATCGCGGGGCAGGGGCACCCGCGCCAAAGGGTCCGGCCTGTTCCAGTTGTTCGATCAGCTCGACCGTCACTGCGCCCGGCATCAAAATACCATCAACGCGCAAATCCGCCGGATTCATCCGGGCCGCGCCCTGCCTATCCAGCAGGGTAGCCAGCCGGTCCATTGCCGGTTCCAGCCGCGCCCGTGCAACGGTCAGACCGGCGGCCATTTTGTGACCGCCGCCTTTGATCAACAGGCCTTCGTCTGCCAGCCTTTGCACCGAAGCGCCCAGATCAATGTCGGCCACGGACCGGCCCGAGCCCTTGCCCTGGTCCCCGTCAAGGCCAATCACCACGGTGGGTCGATGGGCCATATCCTTGAGCCGGGAGGCGGTGATACCAACAACCCCGGGGTGCCAGCCTGTACCGGCCGCCCAGACCAGGGGGGCGTCGAGGCCCCGGGTTTCGGCTTGTTCCAATGCGGCGGCCCGGACGGCTGCCTCGATTTGGCGCCGTTCTGTGTTCAACTGGTCGAGACGTTCGGCAAGAGCCTCTGCCTCAACCGCCGACGTGGTGGCCAACAGCCGGGCACCCAGATCGGCCTTACCAATCCGTCCGCCCGCATTTACGCGGGGTCCCAGCAGAAAACCCAGATGATAGCTGTTGGGTGCGGTATCCACGCGGGCAATGTCGGCCAGGGCAACCAGACCGGGGCGTTCGCGGCGAGCCATAATCGTCAAACCATGGCGTACCAGGGCCCGGTTGAGCCCGACCAGAGGCGCGACATCGGCCACAGTCGCCAGCGCCACCAGATCCAACAGCGACAGGAGGTCCGGCCCGCGCTGGCCGTCTGATTTCAACAGGCGCCCCACCTCGACCAGCATCATAAAGACAACACCCGCCGCGCAAAGATACGCCAGAGCACCACTTTCATCCTGACGGTTCGGGTTCACGATGGCTTGGGCAGGGGGCAGGGTTTCGCCCCCTAAATGGTGGTCCAGTACGATGACATCCGCACGCCCGATGGCCGCGGCCAGCGCCTCGTGCGACAGGGTCCCGCAATCAACGCAGATGATCAGGTCATGCGTTTCCGCCAATCGGGCCATGGCGGGGTAATTGGGTCCATATCCCTCGTCGATGCGATCAGGGATATATAAGGTTGCGGTTTGCCCCATGCTGCGCAGCCAGCTCAGCAAAAGGGCGGCCGCGCTGCCACCATCGACATCATAATCGGCAAAAATCGCGATCCGCTGATGCCGTTGAACAGCGGCCAAAAACCGGGTTGATGCGGGCTCCATATCCTTGAGCACGCGGGGATCCGGCATCAGATCGCGCAGCTTTGGGACTAGAAATTGGCCTGCGACATCGGGGGAAACGCCCATGCGGGCCAGAACCTGGCACAAGGCCGGGGGCAGCGCGGTACGTTGGGCCATCGCCTCGGCCATGCGGACCAACCCAGCGGCGTCCGGTCAGGGATTTTGCAACGTTCAGGAATGGGGACATTGGAGGGCATCAAACAAAACGGGCCGGAGCGAAATGCCGACTCGGCCCAAACGTTTCCAGCGTCTGGATTTTAGCGGCCCGGCAGGGTATCCGCTGGCGTGCGGTATTGCATGCGCCGGACCGAACCGGTTTTGGACCGCATCAACAGGGTTTCTGTGGTAATCCAGCCCGGTTCCCTTTTGATGGCGGGCAACAGGGTGCCACCGGTGACGCCGGTCGCTGCAAAGATCACGTTGCGCGTGACCATTTCGTCGCGGCTGTACACCTTGTCAAAATCGTTTAGTCCCGCCTTGCGCGCGCGGGCGATTTCATCGTCATTGCGAAACAGCAGCCTGCCATAGATCTGGCCGCCCATACATTTGAGGGCGGCGGCGGCCAAAACGCCCTCTGGCGCGCCGCCCGATCCCATGTACATATCAACGCCGGTGGTAACGCTTTCGGCACAATGCATAACACCGGCCACATCGCCATCGGTGATCAGGCGAACCGACGCGCCGGTCGAGCGCAGCTCGGCAATAATATCCTCATGCCGGGGACGTTCCAGAATACAGACCGTGATGTCAGACAGGGCACAGCCCTTTTCCGCGGCCAGCACCGACACGCGGGTCGCGGGAGGCATGTCCAGTGTGACCAGGCCTTCGGGATAGCCGGGGCCAATCGCCAGCTTTTCCATATAAACATCAGGGGCGTGCAGCATCGAGCCGCGCGGTCCCATGGCGATGACCGTCAGGGCGTTCGGCATGTCCCTGGCGGTCAGGGTCGTGCCTTCCAGCGGGTCCAGCGCGATATCCACGCACGGGCCATTGCCGGTACCAACCTGTTCGCCGATATGGAGCATCGGGGCTTCGTCGCGTTCGCCTTCGCCGATTACGACGACGCCCTCGATATCCAACAGGTTCAACTGTTTCCGCATCGCATTTACGGCAGCCTGGTCCGCTGCTTGTTCGTCGCCACGTCCAATATATTCAGCCGAGGCGAGTGCGGCCTGTTCAGCGACACGGGCCAGCCCCAGGGACAGCATACGGTCATGAAATGAGGTATCGTTCATAAAAGAAACCCTTGTTTGCTTTGAACGGGGATAATACCCGGAAAAATCGTTGCGCGGGGGCCGGGCCGTAGGGCTATGGGTGTTTATCCACGAAATCGAGCGCCCCGCCCAAGGCCAATTTACCGCAAGCTATCTTTGATCCCAAGCAGCAGGATAGGGTATAGTGGCAAACGGGCCCATCAGGGATTACGGCGTTTATGCCAATTCGATCCGCAATGCCACGGGTGCGTCATGCAGCACATCCGTATTCGCCATATCGCGAATGGCATCGGCCAACGTATCCGGCGTTGTTTCATGTGTCACAATCAGCACCGCTGCGGTTGTGTCTCCATGCCCATATTGGCGCATTCGGTTGATTGAGATGCCGAAATTGCCCAAAACGGTGGCAATCTGGGCCAGAGCACCTGGTTTATCGACCAGTTGCATCCGCAGATAGTAGGCGGCTGGCAGGGTCGAGCGGGCGGGCGTGGCCGTACGCAGACTGTTGGCGGGTTGGCCAAATGTGGGCAGGCGCAGGCCACGTGCGATGTCACAGATGTCGCCCAGCACCGCGCTTGCGGTCGGGCCCTGGCCCGCACCGGGACCGCGCAAAACCACCTGGTCCACCGCGTGGCCATCGATCACGACCATATTCGTGCCGCCATCCAGCTGACCCAAGGGCGAGGCCGCAGGTACCAGACAGGGCTGCATCCGCTGTTCCAGCCCAAGCCCGGTGATTTGCGCCACACCCAACAGCTTGATACGATAGCCCATATCGTCGGCCGCGCGGATGTCTGCTATTGATATCTGTTC
>JACOMT010000256.1 GCA_014623385.1 Paracoccaceae bacterium | reverse complement strand
CTGTCGACAATCGCATGACCAGACCACCAAAACCGGCTTTGCCTGCTGTAAGGCCAGTTAAGTCCAGCGGACCGGACAGAATGGCCAAATCGAAGCTTCCACCCGAAAATCACGCTGTCACGCAGAGGTCTTTATCAACATGTAATACCCTCTGAACAAAATGCATAAGCCTTTTCGCTAATCATTTTCTGCGGGATTGATTTTTTATCCGGCGCTGCTATCCTTCGCTCTGGACAGCCGTGCTGTGACAGCGACGCATAAGAGGCAATCGGATGATCACACGTCATACGTTCCGTTCAATCGCAATTGTGCTGGTTGCGGTGTTTCTCACAACCGGCTCGGCCAGCATCATTGGGAATGCGTGTTTGCAATCTGATCGCCCCGGTGCGACGCAATCAGTTTATTCCTGCGTTCAGGTGGTTGCAAATCATCGGTTGAGCCGAAGCGATCAGCATTTGGCATACAGGTTTTCACCAACCCGCACCGCGCCTAGGCGGTACGCCAATCCGGTCGACGCAATCATGAAGAGTTCTGGAGACGCTATCGCGCCTTTGGCGCGGTGGCCCGAGAGAGCTGTACCCGGGGCGCAGGAATTTTGAATAATTTTATAACTGTCGGCTGAATCAGACCCGGTTGGTGGGCTTCTTCTCCTTATCCCTTGATCTAACCGCCGCCCGGTCTCAAAAAATTTGAAACTGACGGAACCGGGTAAAATATTAAGGGGTGTTGCACTCAAGAGGTTGGAAGTGTTCGAGGCTTTGGCGGCAACCGGGTCGGTTGTCAACCCGCCGTTAACCAACAGCTGAAAAACCTGGAAAAGTCGCCAGGTGCCGAACTGATCTACCACGGTAAATGCCTGATGAGGCTGACCCCTGCCGCGCACAGAAATGGTCACTGCTGCAAGCCATGAAATCAGGGTAGCGATGCTGGACCGCAGCTTGCATATCGTGGTGGCCGCCAGCATTGATGAAATGTTGGAAGGCGTGCTGGAATATCCTCTGCTACGGGACCCGTTTATCCTTGTGGTGCCGCGTGGCGTGGTGCAAAGCCCGGGAACGATTATGCGCGGTCTGCTGGGGATGCCCTTTCTGTGCTACGTTTGCGAACAGCTGATCAGCTGCCAAATCGAGGTGCATTTAGCCCGGTATCAGCTGGAGTTTGAAGAGCGGTTCGAAACTGGTAGTCATCTGGCCCTTTTATCGCGATGGTGGCGTGCCGCGTAGGCTGGGTCATCATGACCCCGTTCAGCTATGTCCGCGCGGTTCCGGCTCCACGTGATATCAGCTTGGTGCCGCAGCACGGGCGACCGGATTGGATGGATGAAGGTCCCGCGAGAGTTCGGTCAGACCATGCGTTGCCTGATGAAATCGCATGTGACAGATCCGGCAATCGGGCGGCAGCCCTGGTTGACCCGGGAATTGTGTGCATTGGGCGGCTAGATCATTTCGGATCTTCGTCTGGCCTAGCTTCAGGCCTTTGGCCGCAGTCTCGACCAACTCGGAACCCGGTCAAAATCCTCTGGTACAAGCGGCAAGCGGGTGTTGTGCTATCTGCGGAACACCGAAGTGTCGATTTTCGCCACATTGCTGGCATCTATCGCAACGATTAGATCAGATCTATTGAAATCCACGGCCTGAAATTGCCGGGTGCACAGCCAAGAGAAGTCATAGCCCCACTTATCCGTCAGCACCTGCATCGGACCATAGGACGGGTCGCCTGCATGCCATTCTGATGTACCTGCGCTGTCCACGCTCAAATCGGGGCGCAGGGTAGTAAAAACGTCCTCTGCGCCGCCTCAGAGTGACAAATATTTTCCAAATAAATGCATAAAATACGGCTGGCCATATGGCTTCCTTCGCGGTCAGCGTGATAGTGATCGAGGGCTTACGAAAAGACTGGGTGCTTATGAAAAAGATCGTCATTCTGACCGGTGCCGGAATTTCCGCAGAAAGTGGTTTGGATACTTTTCGCGACGCGGGCGGCGTCTGGGCACAGGTCCGGCCAGAGGATGTAGCCACGCCAGAGGCTTTTGCCCGGAACCCCGGGATAGTGCACGACTTTTATAATGCGCGCCGGATCCAGGCGGCCCGTGCCGCGCCCAACCCGGCCCATCGCGCCCTGGCCCAGTTGCAAGCGGTGTGGCCCTACCCGGTTGTCATCGTGACACAAAATGTCGATGGCTTGCACGAGGCAGGCGGTGCCCGGGACGTGCTCCACATGCACGGCATTCTGGCCGGGGCGCTGTGCGCTACATGCAATCATCGCTGGCCCGCACCGTCCACGATGGCTGTCACCGACGCATGCCCCAATTGCGGGGGCCAGACCTGTCGGCCCGATATCGTCTGGTTTGGCGAAATCCCATACGACATGGGCCTGATTTTCGGGCATTTGGCCACGGCGGACCTCTTTGTGTCCATTGGTACCTCGGGTCAAGTCTATCCGGCAGCGGCTTTTGTGCAAGAGGCCAGCGCAGCCGGGGCGAACACGCTGGAACTGAACCTGGAAGAGTCAGCTGTCAGCCATGAGTTTGACGAGACCCGTTCAGGCAAAGCCTCGGACCTCGTGCCCCTATGGGTGGCCGAGGTGCTGGACACCCTGGTCGCTGCCGGATCGGTCCAACCGGCCTAGCCCCTTTACCCGGCATGGGGCCCCCTGCGTTCAAGATCGACCGGGATCTCGACCACCACATCGCCAGCCTGTTCAAAGGTCAGCGTCACGGTGATGATATCGCCATGAGTCAAGGCACGGGTCAGCCCTATGAACATCACATGGTCGCCACCCCGCATCAGCATGTGCTGTCCCTCGGCAGGGATCGGAAACCCGTCCATGTCATGGCGCATCTGCATGACGCCATCCGCCGTTTCCACGTGGGTGTGCAACATGGTCCGGACGGCCACATCGGACGTGGCTGCGACCAGTCGATCATCGGTGCTGGTCGGGTTCGTGATCACCATAAAGGCAGCCCCGGCCCGGGCACCAGGGCCGGAGGCCCGGGCATAAGCATCGGTGACCTGAATCCCCCCCGTTTCATCGGCGGGCAATGAGGTGGCAAGGAGGGCCAGGATGGCACCAAAAGCGAAGGATTTCAAAGACATTTGTGGTCCCTTGTCGACAAGTTGTGAAAAGCATGTAGCGGTTTCATCCGACATGTGGTGGGGGGTGTGGCCTGTGGACTTGTGGCAAAGTGCGACTCCGGTACCACACGGGCGG
>JACOMT010000255.1:2075-3518 GCA_014623385.1 Paracoccaceae bacterium | reverse complement strand
CGACTAAACACGCCGGACAATCACTTCCGGGCCAGAGAAAAGGCATTGGCGGGGTGTGTCCAGGCAATAATTCAGTGCCGGAAGGGCTTCGACGGGGTCCCGAAAAGCGGGGATTAACGGGCATTGCAGAGGCGATTAAGCGGCGTTTGGAGATCAGCATGCCCGGCGTTTTTCCGAAACCCGCAGGGATCAATGACGGGCGGCCGCTCGCATGATCCCGTCACGATGGCGACCGTGCAGGGCGTCCCGGTTCGCAGGTGCCCGTGTGGACCTTGTCTATAAAACTCTCCTCATTCGGGACTCGTCCGGGCGGGCAAAGCCGTTGGATGTCATCTTGTAGCCCGGCGTACGCTTCGAGCCGTTCCTGACCCGCCGTGCTTGCACGTCGGCACTGGAATGCACGTCTGAATCGTCGGGCGGATCGTCGGGGGCCTCCTCTTTGGCTCGGTCTTGCGGCGCGTCGATACGGCTGCCGGGGCGGTGGCGTCGATGATCGCCGCTTCAGCAATAGATCGTCTCATCGGGCGCAGGTGCAAAGAGGCCGAGACCGCAAAACAGCATGAGATCCAACCACAGTTGAGGGCGCGTGCGCCAGCTTTGGGGTGCCACTGCCTGATCAGCAGACACGTGAAGCGGACAGCGGATTATAACCCTGAGGCCCGATCCCGGCACACCCCAACCCGCGCTTGGTGTCGGCGAACACCACCGCCAGTCCATGAGGGTGTCAATCCCGGTCAAAACGTCGTCTGCGCCGATCCGAACCGCGTTCAACACGAACCGCGCAAAAACAGGTGCATCAAACCACCCCTGAACGCCCCCCAACAGCATACCGGGTTGATGATTTGTGCGCAATCCTCCAAATAAATTATGCAGAGGCCTCTTTCTTTATATCTATGGTACCGGTGCTTTGGTATCAGCCGATGAAATCTTTGCCCGGAGCGACGCGATATGCGAAAATGCAGTCTTGGTCTGTGTCCACATCCGGTCTGCACGAAACAACTGTTATAAAGCGCGTGCCGCCCGGATCTAGCGACCACCCGAAGCCGTCAAGGCAAGGAACACATCCTCTAGATCCGCTTGCTCGGTCTTGACGTCGCGAATGGTGATCCCGGCCGCCCGGACCGCTTCCAATACGGACTCAGCCCGGATGGCCCGGCTGCGATACCGCAGCACCAGCCAACCATCGGTGCGCAGTTCCGCCTTGATCCCCGGGGCATCTGGCAAAGTTGTAACCAGGCCATCAGGAAAAATCATCAAGGCTTTGGTATCCAGCCGTTCCAACAAGCTCGCCGTGCTGTCGCGCGCCACCAGCTCGCCATGGTTGATGATGGCAATCTCGTCACACATATCCTCTGCTTCTTCGAGGTAATGGGTGGTCAGAATGATGGTCACGCCCTTATCATTCAGTTTGCGCACATTGGCCCATAACATCTGACGCAATTC
>JACOMT010000255.1:0-2041 GCA_014623385.1 Paracoccaceae bacterium | reverse complement strand
TATCCACGCCAGCAGTGGGTTCGTCCAGAATGAGCACCTGGGGGCTGTGCATCAGCGCCTTGGCCAGCAGCAACCGCCGCTGCATGCCCCCAGAGAGCGTTCGCGCATAGGCATGCGCCTTGTCCGACAGACCGACAAGGTCCAGGATCTCGTCGCTGTGCCGCTGTGATTTCGGCACACCGTACAGACCGGCCTGCATTTCCAGCGCCCCACGCGGGGTGAAAAACGGATCCAGGTTCAGCTCTTGCGGCATCACGCCAATGGATGCCCGCGATTGGCGCGGGTTCGCATCCTGATCGAAACCCCAGATTGTCACACGGCCTGCGGTTTTGATGACCAGTCCAGCCAGGATGTTGATCAGCGTCGACTTTCCGGCACCGTTCGGTCCCAGCAAGCCAAAGACAGAACCACACGGAACATCGAGGTCAATCCCCTTCAACGCCTCTTTGACAGGCATTCCCCGGGCCGCAGCATAGGTCTTTTTCAAACCTTCCAGCCGGATCGCCGAATCCGTTTTTATCACCTATTGCCCCCGCATTTGGGTTGGATCATAAACACAGGTAAACCATGTCGGCAGGGGCGGCAAGCAGCAAGGAAGACTATCGCGATGGCCATTGAGGTGCCGGAAAAAAAGATTGTTGACAGGTATCACATCGCCTGTGACGGCGGCGAAGGGCCCTTGGGCCACCCACGCGTCTGGTTGCAGGTACCCCCAAAAACCGGTTGGGTCAAATGCCCTTATTGCGATTGCAAATACATTCATCGTGATTACATTCATCGTGATCATCAGGACACCACAACCTGATCACAAACGGCGTGTTTCGCAAAAGTTGGGTACCAGAATAAATCGCCGAGAACTGATTCTGGCAGTGGCGGTGGGTTGGGCTGACTTTTTTACGATATGGATCGGCCAGTGACCTTGGTCTTTAATGACGCGCAACCAACACGAGATCTGGCGCAACGTGCGGACCAAGATGTTGCGACGATGTTGCGACTCGCGCCCGGTATGCCTGTGTCTCTTTGGCTGTAATCCCCCCGGTACCTCCGGGTGCCGGTTGTGTATTGACCCCGTGCCGCCCATCATCGCGTCCAGATCGATGTTAGATCGCGATGCTCTGTCACAGAACAACATGGCAAAGACCTCTGCATAAGTGGAGGTCAGGCAGAACCTGCGTGGCACCGCAAACAGGATCATCCTCAACCCGCAACCACCGGCAATCGCATAACCCAACCACCAGAACCGCTTTGCCCGCTGTAATGCTGGGTAAGGCCAGGTAAGGCCAGGGGCCGGATGGAATGGCCAAATCAACGCTTTTGCCGAACATCACGCGCTCACGCAGCGGTCTTCTCTACGAATAAGAGAGTGCTCATCGGGTTTACGAAGTCATCCGGGGCCGACCCTGGTGCACCCCGTCACGGGGTTTCATGTTGCATCTGTCCATTCGATGGCAACCCGGCCCCAATCCGCCCGCAAGGGGGTTCA
Source organism: Paracoccaceae bacterium (assembly GCA_014623385.1). Classification (GTDB taxonomy): domain Bacteria; phylum Pseudomonadota; class Alphaproteobacteria; order Rhodobacterales; family Rhodobacteraceae; genus JACOMT01. Next base: position 558 of record JACOMT010000255.1, on the reverse strand, counting down.
GCGCATCATGTCAGAGTCGGCGGTACCGCAGCACCCCCGGCCCCTGCACCGGGGTCAGGCCGCAATCTGCTGGCAGGGCGGCGGGGTCGGCGGGGTCGGCGCGGCCAAAAATAGGGGCCGGAATGTCCGGGATTGGGCGCGAAACTGTCGCGGATTGGGCATTATTTTTGTCATTTTTGTCGCGCTAAACGTATCAGGTGGCAACTTGCCCCGATCCCTGGTTTTTTGCAGCGGGTTGAAGCGGGGTTGACAGCATTATTGACATAATGTTGAATGTCCAAGTTTTTTGGAAATTACCCCCTTGACCCGGCCACGCCTGTCCTATTAGGATACGCAAAAGATCCGGATTGCCAGGATTGCGCAGCTGCATCCACAGCAGGAGAAGAACACGATGACGACTACCTCCCCCCAAAAAGAAAACCTACAGGATGCCCAGCGTGTCGGCTATACACTGACCGGGGATGCGGAGGCGAACAAGGCTGGTCGGCGGTGAGGGTGCCGACAGGCTGAATGGCGGTAAGGGTAGCGATACGCTGAGCGGCGGTGCGGGGGCGGACC
>JACOMT010000254.1:1869-3962 GCA_014623385.1 Paracoccaceae bacterium | reverse complement strand
AACCTCATCGACAAAGTCCACACGGGCACCTGCGAACCGGGCCGATAGCCCCCGGGTTTGATACCATGGTCAAAGGGGCGAACGCGCGGGCGGGTATTGACCGACAGGGCCTGTGCCAGCAAGGCCAACCGGGACGCCCTGTGTAGCGCGCCACCGTGACGGGATCATGCGAAAAGCCACCTGTCATCCGCCCGTCATCGATCCCTGCGGACCCGGGAAAAACGCGGGGGCAGGCGGATCTGCAACCCCCGCTTTCGGATTGAGCAATGCCTATACCACGATGAAACATTGCCCGATAGTTTCGGGCTGGCCAAAACAAGACGCCCGACTGGCGCTGGCGGCAATCGGGCAGAACCTGCGGTGAGCCGCAAACAGCATCACCCTCACCCCGCAAACACCGGCAATCGCGTAACCAGACCACCAAAACCGCCTTGCCCGATGTAAGGCCAGCGGAGCTGACAGAATGGCCAAGTCGAAGCTTCCACCGAACATCACGCTGTCACGCAGAGGTCTTCAGAGTGTCTAGACGGGCCACCAGAAAACCCAGATCCTTTTCCGACACGGGCACACCGAATTCGCGATGGCAACGGTGGGCAATTGCCTGGCAAATGTGTACCTGGCAAATGTGCCTCATGCCCAACATGCGACCTGTCACATTATAGACCCAAAAGTTGCGTCGGATGCCATCCGTCCCATTCGCCCCGACGAACCAGGCATTCGCTCGTGTGGCGGGCCGTCATCAGGACCAGCGCATCGCAATATTGGCGCGGCACTGGCATCTGTCATCACAACGGTTGTGTCCGGGTTGGCGATCCTGAACCCCTTGGCGAAGACCGCATCAATCTGGTCATAGTCAATCCCGAAATTTGCCAACAACCGGCACCGTGGTTGGGGATGCGTGGCAAAACCCTGCTGTGAACGCGCGCCCAAACGGGGACCACCAGATCAAACTCGGTCAGTGCCTGGATGGCCCGATTGGTGACAACGGGCGCGTATCCTGCCGTACAACTGCATCATAGGCCGATGTGGCCCGATCAATCACGGCCTCTGCAGCAAAGGGTGTGTCAAGAACGGCCGCCCCAGTGCATCCGCGCGCCGTTGGGCGCAGGCCGATCCGGGCGGGACAGCACAATCGTGCCGTCATCATCCGAATAGCACAACACCAACACCCCGGACCGAACCGGATCAATTTGGCGCGGCGGAAAGTTTACGATGGCCATCCCCTGTTGACCAGTCAGCGTGTGGGGCATATAATGCGCTGCGAGCCGGGCCGGGCATTATCTTCTCTCAAATCTCGGATCCGAAATCGATCCAGATTTTATACGCGGGTTTGCGTGCCTCAGGGGAACGGCTCGGCACGCACAAAAGGTACCGACGCGTATATCAGCCCTCTGAAAGCCGTCAAATTCAACCCGACTCATTGGAAAGTTCCTTAGATCTTTGGGTGGCGGCGGCGACGGCCCGGTTAAGAAGGGGACCAAGCCCGGTTTCCGGATGCATCAGCACCTCTAACGCGGCCTGCGTTGTGCCATGGGGGCTGGTAACGTTGACGCGCAGCTGCGTTGGGCTGTCATTAACGGTCTCGGTCAAGGCCCCGGCCCCGGCGACTGTGGCTTTGGCCAATTGCATGGCGAGCTCCCGCGGCAAGCCCTGGGCGGTGCCAGCCTCGGCCAGGGTTTCGATCAAATGGAAAACATAGGCCGGTCCTGATCCGCTGACCCCGGTGACGGCGTCCATCTGCGCCTCGCTTTGCAGCCAGAGGGTTTGACCAACAGCCTGCAACAGCAATTCGGTGGTTTTCAGATGAGCGGCCGAAACATGGGCGTTTCCAACCAGCGCGGTGATACCCTTGCCCACAGCGGCGGGGGTGTTCGGCATGGCGCGAATGACGGGGGTATCCAACCCCAAAACCTTTTCAAGATAGGAAATGGGCGTGCCTGCCGCGACCGAGACAAAAAGCGTCTTGCCATTGCCTAAGGCCGCAAGGCGCGGCAATGCTTCGGACATGGTACAGGCTTTTACCGCCACAAATACCACGGCGGGTACTGTCGAAATGTCATCGGAAATCGTAACACCAGTGGTGTGCAGCCAGT
>JACOMT010000254.1:0-1624 GCA_014623385.1 Paracoccaceae bacterium | reverse complement strand
TTCGGCACTCAGAACCGCAACATTAATCATCGTGTTGATCTGATCCGGGCCGACCCCCTGCCCGCCGTCTAGTACAAGACCATAGCGATAGAGCATACATTTTTGTTCCGGCCAATAAGTGAATGCCCCAGCCCAGCATTGGTCGTTCATCAGGTTCAGCAAGGCGTATAGCTCGGTCAGCTTGTCCTCGGGCGGCTGCATCTCAAAGGTGCAGATTATGCGCAGTATTTCGTCGAAACCGGACCAGGTCAGTGTGATTGAATAGGTTCTCCACTGGGCCTCGATGGCTATGGCAATCTGGTCGTCACTAATGCGATCAAAATCCCAATCGTGATGTTCGGCTATGTATTCAACAGTGTCGATGGGATGAACATCATCTTCAAAAGACTGCTCAAAAAGGGCCATAATACCACCTCTCTGATTTCTAGCGACCCGAGCTTGGCAGTGCCCAAGTACTAGATGAATGCGCAATGGACCGGATTTATTCCCCATGCCCAATACTCTATATGGTGCTGTGTCAATTCGGATGTGGCAAGCCTTTTGTTGTAGATAAACACAACAAGTTGTGGATGACACATTAATGCTATCGAGATGCCGTCTGGCCGTTCATTGACCTGGCCTCGCGGCGGAAACACGGGGAAAATCTCTGCGTGAGCGCGTGATGTTCGACGAACGCTTTGATTTGGCCATTCTGTCCGGTCCGCTGGCCTTACCTGGCCTTACATCGGGCAAAGCGGTTTTGGTGGTCCGGTTATGCGATAGCCGGTGTTTGCGGGGCAGGTTCTGCCCGATTGCCGCCATCGCCAGCTGGACGTTTTGTTTTGGTCAGCCCGAACTATCGGGCGGCGCTTCATCGTGGCATAGGCATTGCACAATCCCGCAAGCGGCTGCTTGGAGCTCAGCCTGCCTCCGTGTTTTTCGCAGGCACGCAGGGGTCGATGACGGGCGGCCGTTCGCATGATCCCGTCACGGTGGCGCGACCGCGCAGGGCGGCCCGGTTGTCCTTGCTGGCATAGGCCTTGTCGGCCAATATGCGCCTGCGCTTTTGCCCCTCTGACCATGGTATCGAACCCCGGGGGTTCCCGGCCCGGTTCTTCAGGTGTGGTGTGGACCTTGTCGATGAACCTTTCCTCGTTCGGGCCTCGTCCGGGCAGGCAAGGCCGCCTGGATGTCATCTTGTCGCCCGGCTGTAGTCTTCGGGCCTTTCCTGACCCGCCGCGCTTGCGTGTCGGCACTGAAATGCACATTTGGATTGTCGCGTGGATTGTTGGGTGCCCCTCTTCAGTCCGGTCTTGCGGCGTGTCAATATGGCTGCCGGGGCAGGGGCGGCACTTTCCACCAGTGTGACGTCGATGACCGTCGCTTCATCCCGTGATCCCCGATCTGACGGCAAACCCCGGCCAGAAGATCATCGTGGGTTGCGAAACCGGCAGTGGGTCGTCTCATCGGGCACAGGCGCAAAGAGGTCGAGACCGCAAAACAGCATGAATTCTAACCGCAGTTGAGGGCCCGCTCGAGCTTCGAGGTGCCGCTGCCACTGCCCGATCAGCAGACACTTAGAAGTGGACCAGTGGATCATGACCCTGAGGTCCGATCCCGGAGCGCCCCAACCCGCGCTCGCGTG
>JACOMT010000253.1:2230-3687 GCA_014623385.1 Paracoccaceae bacterium | reverse complement strand
ATTATGGGATGATCATGGCAATCCTGGGCGGCGATGATGCGGGCGGTGGGGTGACATGGGCCCCACAAGTGATCGAGGAAGCAGCAGAACACGGTCTGGTCCTCGCCGAAACCGGGCGGCTTTACGATACGAAACGGGGCGAAGCGCTGCCGGATGGCGTGAAACCTATGCCAACACTGACTGACGCGGAGCTCAGCACCTATCCCGAGGTGCCAACATCGGCTGTCATCCCCGGCTATGTGGCCCGGTATTGGGACCTGATGGCGCTGGGCGCGTCCGAACCGGTGCAAGTGATCGGTGAAAACGCACTGTTGGTCGACAGGCCCGGCTTTGACGTCAGCTTTCTGACTCGTGGGTCTGCGGTGGCCGAACCACATACACTGCAAAAGCATGAGGTGTTGATGCCCGTGCGCGGGCACTGGGCTCTGGTTCACGGCGATACGACGGACATCCTGAACCCCGGCGACACCGTCCTGCTGCAGCCCGGTACCGGCTATACGCTGACCCCGTCAATGACCGGTGAGGCAAGCCTTTACAAAGTCACGGCCAACGATGACCCGGCCGGGGCCACTTGGCGCGCGGCGTGACCACCGGTCGCTGGATATGCGGGCTGTTTATGATCCGCAGGCCACAACCTGGGCCACGGGGGGATACCAACGCACGGATTGCGGAACATTAGCTGGCACAGCCACATGGTGCCAAGCTTCTGGACCTTGGCTGTGGCTCCGGGCAGCCCATCGCGTATTCGCTGATCGCCGGGGGGGTACATGGTCATGGGGACCTTACCGCACAACCTCCACCAGAGAGTCCCTGTTTGCATCCGTTGTGACAGCCGGATGCAGGACCACAAACCGGGCAGCCTGTGCCACCGCACCCAAGAAGGAACGTAGCGCGCACTCGGGTCGGGCCCTCCGGAGGCGAACCAAAAGCCCCTCCAACTGACAGGCGTAACCACCTGGTGCCAATTCGATGCGGACCTGCTTGACTCTGAAAACGTGTTCTGGCCCGCCGCCCCGGCAGGCGAAAGCCTGCCTCGGGCAGCACAGCCCGAACCAGGCAAGGAACAGGCGATACCGGACTAGGCACCCGCCGCCACAAGGCCCTCGCCGCATCATTAACCAAGGGGTACCGCCGCGCCCGTCGATCAACAACGCCAGAATTCAAGGCCGGGAGGTGAAGGCGCGTGGATCACGCACAAACATAGCCCCCTAGCCGGTAGCTATTTGGTCATGATCCCGGGCGCACCCCCCCCTCACAAAAGTCCGCGCACATCGTACCCGATAGCCGCCCGCCCGGCACCTTGCGCGTCACTCAACCCATCATCCAGACCTTATTTGGAGGATTGCGAACAAACCATCAACCTATGCTTTTGGGGGCTTTAAGAGGTGGTTTGAGGTACCTGTTTTGGTATGGTTCGTTTCGAACGCGGTTCGGATCGGCGCAGACGACGTGCTGAG
>JACOMT010000253.1:0-2116 GCA_014623385.1 Paracoccaceae bacterium | reverse complement strand
AGGGGTATGATCCATTGGTCCGCTTCAACTGTCTGCTGATTGGGCAGTGGCACCCCGAAGCTGACGCGCGCGCCCTCAACTGCGGTTGGATTTCATGCTATTTTGCGGGCGCGACCTCATTTGTGCCTGTGCCCGATGCGACGACCCATTGCCGTTTTCGCAACCCACGATGATCTTCTGACCGGGGTTTGCCGTCAGATCGATAATCACGGGCCGAAGCGGTGCAAAATACCGCCCCCGCCCCGGCAGCCATATCGACGCGCCGCAAGACCAGACCGGAAGAGGTGGTCCCCGACGGATCCGCCCGACGATCCGCCTGACGATCCAGGCGTGCATTTCAGTACCGACACGCAAGTGCGGTGGGTCAGGAACGGCGCGAAGCCTACGCCGGGCGACAAGATGACATCCAGGCGGCGTTGCCCGCCCGGACGAGGCCAGAACGAGGAAAGTTTCATCGACAGGGTCGACACGGTCCACAAAGGGCACCTGCGAACCGGGCCGCGAGAGCCCCCGGGTTCGATACCATGGTCGAAGGGGCGAACGCGCGGGCGGGTATTAGCCGACAAGGTCTGTGCCAGCCAGGCCAACCGGGATGCCCTGCGCGGTCGCCACCGTGACGGGATCATGCGAAAAGCCGCCCGTCATCAACCCCTGCGAGCCCGGGGAAAACGCGGGGGCAGGCTGATCTCCAAACACCGCTTGAGGGATTGAGCAATGCTTTGGAATGCCTATGCCAGGATGCAGCACCGCCCGATAGTTCGGGCTGGCCAAAACAAGACACCCGACTGGCGATAGTGGCAATCGGGCAGAACCTGCGGGGCACCGCAAACAGGATCACCCTCACCCCGCAAACATCGGCAAGCGCAGAACCAGACCACCAAAATCGCTTTGCCCGATGTTTTGCCCGCTGGTAGGGCCAGCGGACCGGACCGAATGGCCAAATCCAGGCGTTCGCCGAAACATCACCCTTTCACGCCGAGGTTTTACGGATTTTTTTCTTGTTTTTCTTGGCTTTTCCATCGATGAATGATTTCTTAAGAAAAACTAATTTTTCTCGTTGACAGCATGAAACGTGTATCCTGTTTTGGGATTTACAGATAGCCAATTCTGCTGTTGTCCGGGTACCTTATTGGAGTGCAGACCTGGTAGATAATAACCAGGCTATCAAGCAGGGAGGATAAGAAAAATGGCAAGCGCGGTTCCAGAATATACCCGGAAACTTTCTGAAGAGAGTCGGCGCGAGAGGGAAGAGAAGATTGCCGATCCGGTGCTGGCACCGCGTATCGGTACGCCCCAGCCTGACGGCGATCCGATCTGGCCCAAATCGGCGGCGGATGGGGATCAGGCCTATCCCGCCGGGAAGTTTCGGAAGCTCCGCAGCCCGATAAATACCACTATGACATATACGGTTAGCACTACGATGAAGACGGTAATTCGCTGGGCGACGAGTTCCGGGTCAACACGCGTACGCCAAATAAACAGATGAACCCCTCGGTGGCGGTGCTGTCCGATGGCGGCTTTGTCGTCACGTGGACGGATGCAGAATATTGGTCGGCGGATGATGTGGTACATACCAATCTGTCGCCTAATGGAGGGGCACTAGGCCAGGATGGGAGCGGTTCCAGCGTCTACGGCTAGCGCTTTGACGCGCAGGGCAAGGCGGTGGCGGAACCGGCGTTTATGCTCCTGTCACGCAGGGCGGCCCTGTCGGCCAATGCCCGCCCGCGCGTTCGCCCCTTTGACCATGGGATCAAACCCGGGGCTCCCGGCCCGGTTCGCAGGTGCCCGTGTGAACCTTGTCGATCAAACTTTCCTCGTCCGGGCGGGCAAAGCCGTTGGATGTCATCTTCGTAGCCCGGCATACGCTTCGCGCCGTTCCTGACCCACCGCGCTTGCGTGTCAGTACTCAAATGCACGTCTGGATCGTCGGGGACCTCCGCTTCGGCCCGGTCTTGCGGCGCGTCACTATGGCTACTGAGGTGGCGGCACTTTGCACCGCTTCGGTCCGTGATCCCCGATCTGACGGCCCCCCGGCAAGAAGATCATCGTGGACACCGCCCTGCACCAGTGGCATTGTGGAAAACGGCAATGGGTCGTCGCATCGGGCACAGGTGCA
>JACOMT010000252.1 GCA_014623385.1 Paracoccaceae bacterium | reverse complement strand
GCCTCGCGCGGCAGTATTTGTGCTTATTTTTGGACAGTCTTGGATTAGGTTGCTGACCATCTGTGCTGCGTCTGCTCACATGCCCCAGTCCCGTGCGGAGTGCACGGATCTGTCGGCAGATTGGTCGCGCTATTGCGCGGCGCGATTCGCCTGCACCATTTCGGCGAGGTAGTTCATGAGGTCATCCCTGAGATCGTCGCGGGCCAAACCAAAGGCCACCGTGGCTTGCAAAAACCCTGCCTTCGACCCGCAATCGAACCGCTGACCCCGGAACAGGTAGCCAAAGGCGTTGCCGCCCGCCGCAATATCCTCGGCAATCGCATCCGTCAGCTGGATCTCGCCCCCGGTGTCCTCTTTCATCTCATGCAGGTTCTGCATCACCGATGGGCTCAGAATATACCGACCGATCACCGCGAGATTCGACGGCGCCTCGTCGGCCTTGGGTTTCTCGACCATGTCTTTGATGCTGACAACGCTGCCGCGATCCTCGGCCGCATCCAGTACCCCGTAAGACGAGGTCTTCTCATGCGGGACCTCCATCGCGGCCACCATATTGCCGCCGGTCTCTTCATAGGCCTCGATCATCTGCTGGAGACAGGGCTTTTCCGCCGCGATCACATCATCGGGGAGGATCACCGCAAAGGGTTCATCCGCGATCAACTGGCGCGCGCACCAGACCGCGTGGCCGAGACCCATCGGTTTGTGCTGGCGGATATAGGCGATCTGGCCCGATTCCATATCGGTTTGCTTGAGCGCGTCGAGCAGATCGGTTCTGCCTTTGCGCAGAAGTTCCTGTTCGAGGATTGGCGAGTGGTCGAAATAGTCTTCGAGCGCGGATTTGCCACGCGAGGTGACGAAGATGAATTCCTCGATGCCGGCGGCGCGGGCTTCGTCGATGGCGTATTGCACCAGCGGGCGGTCGACGAGTGTCATGATTTCTTTCGGCACCGATTTCGTCGCCGGCAAAAACCGCGTCCCCAAACCGGCAACCGGGAATATCGCTTTCGTCACTGTGTTCGGCATCGGTTACTCTATTGCTTTCCTTCTGGCGCGCGCCAATCGATCAAACCAGCCCCGCATATGTCATGTTGTGTTAAGCCGAGTAGATGCGTCGCGAAACCCAAAGCGCCGCCCGGACGTATATTTGTTCTGGACTGGTGTAATCTTGTCCAATAAGGCGAATTTTCTTGAGCCTTCTGATCTCGTGTCGTACCCGCGACTTGAAGCTAAAAATGCGAAACAATCTGTGATCACGTTCACTTTTCTCAAATAAACCTCCGGTCTGAAGCGAATAACCCCCGCCGCCGTGAAGGTCACGTGATGAAAAAGCGCCGTGGGCGAAAAACAGAACACCGTGGCGATGAGACCGGCGGCGACATCGCGGCGAGCTTGTTCTTCGAGACGTCGCCGCGACCAGGGGCGACCCGCATGGAGGGTCGCGCATCCAGGCCGTTTTTACGGATAGCGCTGAACCCCCCACGTGGCGCCCGGGAGGTGTGGCATGGGGATCGCCATTCCGCCATTCGCGTCTGACCGTACTCGAAGCCGCGATCCAAAGACCGCATGAGACGGCGCCCTTCCCGCGACAGAAGGCTGCCGCTCACGGGATGACGTAACAGACGCGCGCGTTCCAAATGTACCACGACGGAATTAATGCCCATTCGTGACTATACGTGAAGAAGTGCGATGAAACGCGATGGGGGCCGCATCCCGCGCAAAATAAGGGGCTTGAAGGGGTGTTTTGCCGATCGGCCAGGGAGCGCCGAAATCGGCCCCGCGACGGCGATTTGCCCAAGCCCTGGCTTCGGTGGGTCTGGATCGGCCGGAAACGCCGATTTTTTCTTGGGATTTATGGGCTTTTAAGCGGCGGTAAATCGGTCGCAAAGGGATCGTTAAGGCAAGGTCGGTTTCGCGTGTATTGCTTGCCCGTGCGGGTCTTGCGTCAAGAGCGGCGATCGGTTACGCGCAGGATGGCACCGGAGTCGTTCGCCAGCACCTCATGCCTCCGGGCGAGCGCGGGGTCGGCGTCCCGCACGGTGCCACCTTCATCCGGCATCCCGATCCAATCTTGTGAGGTCACGAACCAGGAACGTCTCGTCCCGATCCGATGCGATCTTGAACACGGCCCGCCAGAGCTTCCCGTCGATCTCAAGGAAAGCGATGAAGTGCCGCTCCCTTCCTGCGCTGAACAACTCGCCTTCAACCAGAATGTTTTGCACGAGTGCGTAGGTCTCAGGCCCGAACTCTGGATGGTGCCGGGTCTGTTTCCAAGCGGTGCCAGCGCTGAGGCGTAGCGCACGGGACTTTCCTTCGGTGGCTTCCGGCACGTCCTCGCCGATTACGGCGACGGGCCAGTCGCCGGGCGCATCCTTTGCAACCCGATCCGCGGCGCTCTGCTTTTCCGCCAGGTCGATGAAGCGCTTGAAGGCCGTGCCGTTCCACGGCTCGCCGATCGAGGCGCGCGCCAGATCGGGCGGCGCGGTGTCGATGCGGCTTATCGGACGGTTGGCCGCCTCCTGATTTGCCTCGATCTAGCCCACATTGCGATCAAACCCGGGATCGATGCCGACCGGCACCTGCCGCACCTTCTGGGTGCGGCGGTTTTCCCAGGCGCGGGTCTTGTCCCATCCCTCGGGCGGATGTTCCGAAACCTTGAAGCCGAAGTCCTGGATGCCCCGTTCGCTGAGTTGCTGCACGGTGCAACGGCAGTTCCAGCCATTGGGCGGGAAATGGGTTTTCCAGAACGGGTGAGCACAGCGCAGCACAGGCCCCTGCCAGGCCATGTGGTGGGGGCGTGTGCGGGCGTCCTGGACGGCGACATAGCGCGCAGCCAGGGGGTCGAAGGCCGGCTCAGCCATTGCCAGTCTCTGTCAGCCCGGCGTCGCCGGAGAGGAAGGCCGAAAACCTCATGCGCCGCAGGGTCTCGTTCAGCGTGGCGTCATTCATCTCGGCCATCGGTTCCGCAAGGCGGGCACGGGCGGTTGCCAGATCGCCGCTGTCGGCGAGATCGGCG
>JACOMT010000251.1:2204-4343 GCA_014623385.1 Paracoccaceae bacterium | reverse complement strand
AAACGGCAATGGGTCGTCGCATCGGGCACAGGCGCAAAGAGGTCGAGGCCGCAAAACCGCAGTTGAGGGCGCGCGCGCCAGCTTCGGGGTGCCACTGCCCGAGCAGCAGACACGCGAAGTGGACCAACGGATCTTACCCATGAGGCCCGATCCCGGAGCGCCCTAACCCACGCTTCAGTATCGTCGAATTAGGGCACCAATCCTGATTAGAACGTCATCTGCGCCGACCCGAGAACCGCGTTCGGGACGAACCGCGCAAAAACAGGTACCGACAACCACTCCTGAACGCCTTCCAAGAGTATACCGGAGTTGATGATTTGTCCGCAATCCTCCAGTTATGCAGAGGTCTTTAGAAGTGGCCGCCAGAAACGGCTATGCGATGGGCGGCTAGATCCTCGGGTTCGGCGAAGCATCGTGAAAATCACCAAAACCTTCACAGTTCACAAACCAGTCACCGATGCGCAACCGCGCCACTGGAACACTATGACCTAGATCGTTACATGATTTTGTATTTGGCCACGGGTAAAAAATGCCTGGCTAATCCGTGGACATTGCAGGTCGCGGATCCAAATACCACGCACGTAACGATGGGCATCAGCACCGATTTCGCCTATGCCTTTCTGGTCCTGATAGGCTGGTCAATGAAACGGCTATTCAACGCTGTACCGGGTGAGCTGATCGTGGAATTCGGGTACTTTTTTGTGACAGCTTGCTTGACCCCGCGCATGATTCCCCCTTACACAGAGCAAATTAGTTTTGGGGCACAGCCGTTGTTAGTGCCCCCTCATTTGGCGCACCGACATTCGGCCTGCGTTCAAGCAACAAGGGGATAAACCATGTCGCGTCGTTGCGAACTGACCGGAAAAGGGCCGATGTCTGGCAACAATGTCAGCCACGCCAACAATAAAACCAAGCGTCGTTTCCTGCCAAACCTGAACAACGTGACCTTGCAATCTGAAACGTTGGGTCGTGGGGTCAAGCTGCGCATTTCGGCTGCTGCGCTGCGCTCGGTCGACCACTGTGGTGGTCTAGATGCGTTCCTGGCAAAGGCAAAAAACGAAGATCTGTCACCGAATGCACTGAAAGTGAAAAAAGAGATCACCAAGGCCCAAGACGCCGCGTAATCCCACACAATCAACAACGTCAAAAACCCGCCCAGAGAGGCGTTTTTGTGCCCAGGAGTGCATTTGGACAGCTATGTTATGGGCCGCCCGGAATACAACAGTTCCATACCCCCCGCGCTGGCGGACCTTTTGAACCGTTTTGGCAGTTCAGTTTTCTCCTATAAACCGCCTGTCATCGCGATCTATTCCACCGATCAATAGGACGGCGTGTGTTCGGCCGTATTGGGATGCTTACCCGATATCTGCGATGATCCATATGCTGAACGCACAAGAGGTGCTGGAACCCACAGATGCCTATCTGGACGGGGTGAATGCGGCGGATTAGGGTAGCTATTAGCCCGTGCCTTTGATCCGATGGATTTCTGGGCCAACGCTGCGCAGGCAATGCAACAGATGCTTTCGGCGGGCTCCATTCCAACACAACGCACCCTGAGGCTAGACAGCCCGTTTGACCTTGGTCATCTGCGCAGGCTGTTGGGCTTGGGGGACAGGGATGGCGGACTCGGTGGAACAGGAGATGCGCATGTTGCACAAAGAAATTGAAACCTTTAACGCCCACCGGTTCATCCGGATCCAGAATAGTCGGGCTTTAATGCTGTTTTAGGCCTTGCTGCGTGGCATAGTCGTGGTTTTGGGTACTGTGATGGGCGCATCGATCCCGATGTTGCTTTTGCTCTACATGCTCAGCCAGATCAATTTCATTCCGATCATCGGGGATTGGGCCAGGGAAATTGCCGCTGAAGTCAGGGTACCCGGCGGGAATGCAAGGTTGGCCGAAAACGTGCACGAGGCTGAGTGCCCAACACCTGAACACCAGACCCTGGTGTCATCCGCTACACGCCAGACGTGATCATGCAATCGCGAAACTCACGCACCTCTGGCGCGGCACCGTCCAGCGAAACGGTGACTGATTGGTCACCATGTCATATGCCGTGGCAATAGTGTCAAATTCCAGCTCGTTCAACACACTGCCAAAACGGCTATCTGCGACACCTACACTCGTGCTAATGATGAT
>JACOMT010000251.1:0-2143 GCA_014623385.1 Paracoccaceae bacterium | reverse complement strand
GCCGACCCGCCGTGATTGTCAAGCCGTGGTATCCGGTTAAAGTGCTGCCGAATCACGACCCCACGCCACCAAGGGCCACTGGCTCAGACGCCCTGCACCGGATCATAGGTCAGCACGAGGTCACTATGGCTCAACCGATGGCCCAATTAGCAGATGTGCCCAAACTGCGCGTTCCACGCGATGGCCGAGTACGCAGCCAACAGCCCCATCAGGATCAAGGCGCGAAACAGGATCAGCCGACGACGTTGTAGCCATAGCCATAGCCGCGTCCGTGCATGCAGTTCCAGAATCGCCTGTTGTTCCTGCACGTCCTGCAGTCCGGCACCAACAACCATATCAACCAAGGCGGCATCCAGCACGTTGTGGTCAGTGTTTTTGACAATGACGGCCCCGGCGGTGGTTGCGATGGTCATGGTGTCATCTTCTCTGCTGAGCGTTGGGGGCGACGAGGCCAATTGCTAAACATGCAGCTAGGCCCGCGTTGTCATCCGGGCCAACCCTATTGTGGGAATTTGTGTTCGAACAGGCGGCGGTCAAGGCAATCAATGGCACGGTATCCAGGGCAGGAAAGCCGGGCACATATGCGAATCTTTTGGTTTGAAATCACGTGGGCCAACGATGGGGCCCCGAGGGCCTGTCGCGCCAGGGACGCGCAGATCAATGGGGCCTTGTTGCCCCCTAGTATCCGAGCGGTCCGGGGCATGGATGACTTGGTTGCCACTGAAAACCCGAGCCGGGATACCCGGTGCCGTGCGATTTCTGGTCCGGGAATTTGCCCGCGAGCCGTGAGAGGCACATTGCAATTTCAACGGGATATGGAACGGCACATGGTGTTCCGGGGTTTGCTGATGCTGACGGAAACGGATGCACAGCTGTTGATCGAACAACAGGTCTCTCGTTCCAGACCCAGGCATCGCGCCTGTCACGGCTCGGCAGTACGGTGCTGAACATTGTACGGGTATCATCATCACATCGAAAATATCTGCTATTTCCCTCCGTTTGATGGGACTTGACGCCCGTATTTCGCATGGATTTGATCTGTTGGACAGTGAACGGTCTGTCTGCTGCATGTCCGATGGGGACGAGTGAGGTATTGAACGGCGGCGAACCGGGCCCGTTGATGGACCGCCGGACCTGGTTTGGTACACTGTTGAACCCGGCATCTGATCGACGAAGAAGAGAGCATGGTACCCATGATCTTAAAGACGGGATTTGAAGGATAAGCTGTATTCGGCCAACCGAAACCAGTATCTCGTTTAGGCTGTGTTGCATAAATCGGGTGACGGACTGACCTGCCCCGCGAAATCTGTGGCCGAAACGGCGGAGAGCAGATTACTTTGGTGCGGGTCGGCTGGACACCCGACCGCAAGGAGGGGCATTGAGACCGTATGCCCCATGTGGTGACCGATGACCGGGGGCTTTGCTGGCCGGAGCTGACAGGGTGGTCGTTTGACAAGGCCATCAAGGCGGGTATCACCGAGCAGACCGCCATACTGTTTTATGCAGCCGTCAACTTTGTTAAAATTGGGCTGATATGATAGATGTGCAACTTGACCGGTCATGAAGAAAATCTCTACATAACTAATTTGAAGGGTTGCGGAAAAAGCATCAACCCGATATGCTCTTAAAAGGCTTTCAGGGGGTAGTCTGATGGGCCTGTTTTTGCGCAAAGCGGCGGATCGGATCGGTGCAGACGAGGTTTTGATCGAGATTGACGTACTCATGAACTTGCGGTCGTGTTCGCCGACATGCAAGCGTTCGTTTCGAGGATCACGGGTCGCAGCGGCGATCATCGACGCCAAACTTGTGCAAAGCGCCGCCCGCCCCGGCAGCCATTCCAGTGTCGGCACGCAAGCACAGCGGGTCAAGAACGGCTCGAAGACTACGCCGAGTTACGAAGATGACATCCAACGGCTTTGCCCACCCTGACGAGGCCCAGACGCGGAACGTTTCATCGACAAGGCCCACACCACACCTGCGAACCGGGCCGGAAACCCGGGATTCGATACCATAGTCGAAGGGGCGAACGCGCAGGCGCGTATTGGCCGACAGTTCCTATGCCAGTAAGGCCAACCGGGATGCTCTGGCACGGTCGCCACCGTGACCGGATCATGCGAACAAGCATCGGGGTCCGACGCCGTGC
>JACOMT010000250.1 GCA_014623385.1 Paracoccaceae bacterium | reverse complement strand
GCGTAATCGCAAAACCGCGCACCGGCCCCGAGCCCATGGCAAACAGGATCACCGCCGTAATCAACGTGGTGATATTCGCGTCCAAAATCGTGCTCAGCGCCTTTTCATAGCCCAGCGTGATCGCCCGTGCCGGGCCTTTGGCTGTTTTCAGTTCTTCGCGGATTCGTTCAAACACCAGCACATTGGCATCCACCGCCATCCCGACCGTTAAAACAATCCCTGCAATCCCCGGCAGGGTTAGTGTCCCGCCAATCAGAGACAACAGCCCAAATAACAGCGCGATGTTCAGGACCAGCGCGATATTTGCAAATATGCCAAACAGCCCATAACCCAGTGCCATAAAGACCAGCACCGCCACAAAGGCGACCAGCGTTGCAATTCGGCCCGCATCGATACTGTCCTGGCCCAGTTCCGGCCCAATGGTGCGTTCCTCCAGAAACGCCAGGCCCGCAGGCAAGGCACCCGCACGCAACAGGATGGCCAGCTCGGTGCTTTGTTCGACCGTAAACCGTCCAGTGATAATGCCTGAACCGCCGGGAATGTGGCTTTGGATCACCGGGGCGCTGATGACCTCATCATCCAGCACGATGGCAAATGGGTTACCGATATTTTCCGCCGTGTAATCGCCGAATTTTCGCGCCCCCGCAGGGTTAAACCGGAACGTCACCGCCGGGTGCCCGTTCTGGTCAAATGAGGGCTGGGCATCCACCAGCTCCTCTCCGGTTACAACCGGCGTGCTTTCCAGTACATAATAACGGCCCGGTTCATCCAGCGCGGGGGCGAGCTGTTCACCCGGGCCGGGTGCGGTGTTCGCGTCCGCCATCCGGTGCACCACCGGGTTAAAAGTCAGCCGCGCGGTGGTCCCGATAATCTCTTTCAGTTCCGATGCCGAACCGATTCCCGGCACCTGGATCAGAATGCGGTCCGCGCCCTGCCGCTGGATGGTGGGTTCACGTGTCCCGACCTCATCAATCCGGCGGCGGATGATTTCCAGCGCCTGTTGAACCGTACGGTCATCAGAGGCGATCTGTTCCGCCTCTGACAATGTGATCACAATCACATCGCCATCGGTTTGCACCTCGATATCACTGGATCCCCCCCCGGTCAGGGTCATGACCGGCCGCGCCAGCCCGCGCACAATTTCCACAGCACGGGACATGCCCTCTGGCTGGCTCAGCCGTACGCGCAGCGCGTCATCTGCTGAAGGCTGCAACCGGATTGTGCCGACGGTGGACCGTGCAGGTCGCAGCGCATCGCGCACCTCGGGCCACATCGCCTGCATCCGCGCGGTATGGACCTCTGCAACCTGAACCTCGGCCAAAAGATGCGCCCCGCCGCGCAGATCAAGCCCCAGGTTGACCAGGCCGGATGGCAAAAACCCGGGCCACCCTGCCGCCCGAGACTCGACCTCGGGGCCCGAGGCTCCCAGTGCCATGGCGGCCACCGCATCGTTATGCTGTTCCACGCGGGTGTAAAACACGTTCGGCATAGCCAACAGCAACCCCGCCGCACAGACAAGCCCGATCAGTATCCGTTTCCACAGATCAATATGCAGCATCGGTCCCCCCCGCCCGCAGGTTACGAATTTGCCGGTTCGGTCTTGTTAATCACTTGCGCGATGGTGGTTTTGACCACGCGGACCCTGACATTTTCCGCCAATTCCACCTCGATCTCGTTGTGTTCCTTGACTTTTGTCACCTTGCCAATCAGCCCGCCCTGGGTAACCACCTGATCGCCGCGGCGCAGCGCCTCGACCATAACCCGATGTTCCTTGGCTTTTTTCTGCTGCGGTCGGATCAACAGGAAATACATGATCGCGAAAATCAGAATAAGCGGGATAAACTGGGCAATTGCACCGCCACCTTCCATCGTCGTGTCCTTTTAGTTGAACCGGGGCCGGGCCCCGGGTTTTAGGTTGCGCGGAACCCTATGCCGTAGCTATGGGCTTTGCAAGGTTCGGTTGCGGGGCAGAACGTCCGGGGCATACCCATCCCCAGGAGGGGCCGCACACGCGACAAAAGCAAGAAGGAGCATCCGAATGACCAACCGCAACAGCACGGGCAAGCACGCCGATGGCACGGCGGCCTGATGGCGGCCAATTTTGCCCCTGGCACCATTTGGACCGGCGATAATCTGGCTCCCTGGCACCATTTGGACCGGCGATAATCTGGCCATCCTGCGGGGGGTGAACGATGCCTGTGTAGACCTGATCTATCTGGACCCGCCATTCAATTCCAATCGGCATTATGAGGCTCCCATCGGCTCAAAGGCGGCGGGGGCGTCGTTCAAGGATGCCTGGACGCTGGACGATGTGGATGTTCATGAACATGGCGAGCTCGCAGACCGCAACCCCGCTGCCCATGCGGTGATCGATGCCGCCCGGCAGGCCCATGGCAAGGGGATGCAATCCTATATGATTTTTATGGCCGTTCGGTTGCTTGAACTGCACCGGGTGCTGAAACCGACCGGGGCACTTTGGCTGCATTGTGATCCGACTGCCAGCCATTACCTGAAAAATCTGCTGGATGCGGTGTTTGGGCACGGGAATTTTCTGAACGAGGTGATTTGGGCATACCGGACCGGGGGCGTCAGCAAGCGCTGGTTTGGCCGGAAACACGATGTGCTGCTGTATTATGCGGCAAAGCACGGCAAGCATACGTTTCATGTTGAAAAAGAACGGTCATACAACAGAAATAACAAGCCATATCGTTTCAAAGGCGTGGAGGAGTTCGAAGACGATAATGGGTGCTGGTACACGATGGCGGCGCTGCGGGATGTGTGGGAACTGAACGCGATTGGCCGGTCATCAAAGGAACGCACCGGCTATCCCACGCAGAAACCATTGGCCCTGCTGGAACGGGTTATTCGGGCGTCGTCCAACCCCGGCGACCTGGTGCTGGACCCGTTCTGCGGCTGTGCCACGACGCTGGTAGCCGCCGACCGCTTGCAACGGGATTGGGTTGGGATTGACCTGTCACCGACAGCCGTCAGGCTGGTCCATGACCGCATCGGGCAGGATCGCGGGATCTGGGGCGGGCCCAACGCGCTGGACACCCCGCCCCGGCGCACCGATCTGGGGAATTTGCCCAACTACCGCACGCATCGGCACCGTCTCTATGGTGTACAGGAGGGCATTTGTGGCGGCGGAACGGATCACCCCGAAAACCTGCAACTGCTATGCTCTGCCTGCAACCGCAGCAAGGGCGGGCGCACAATGGCGGAATGGCGCGCAGCACAATGAAACCGGCCACGGCCTCTGATGATGGTGTACCGCCGCCGGATTTTGGGCCAGGTACCGTACCCCCTGATGCCCTCCTGATGCCCCATATGTACAGGTTCCCGCCCTTTTCGGCACCGACACCGCGTAAACGCGGCCTCCCTTGATCCCCTGGCACGGGTTCGTATAATTGTCAACATAACCGACCCGAAGCAACGATACCGTGACTCAAATCGTATTGCCCGTCCCACCCGATATATTTTGGGGCCTCCTGTTGCTGATTGTACTGATCCTGGGCAGCCTGGTGGTTTGCGCCTTGCTCAAAATTCCGACCGAACAAGGGCCCGATCCGCTGCATCAGCTGAAGGCCTCCCTTGGCCTGGATCGGTTTGCCGATTGGCTGGTCGTCCTGATATCCTTGGTTTGGATCCTGCTGTTTCTGGCACTTCTCGGCGGTCTTTGCGTGACTATTGGGCAGGTGATCCTGAAGGTGCCGACCTTGATCGGCGAGGAATCATCCGACCTGCGCAACCTGTTGTTTTTGCTGGCGGCGCTGACCGCCACCGCGGGCGCGGCTGTCGCCGTGCCCATCACATTGGTGCGCTTGAAACTGACGGGGGAACAAACAAAAACCGCCGCTGCCGCCCTGTTCAACGAAAATATCAACGCCGCTGCCGCCCTGTTCAACGAAAATATCAACGCCGCAAGCGCGGAACTGCATGCGATGCGGACCATCACAAGAGAAACCATCGACCCGG
>JACOMT010000249.1:1528-6117 GCA_014623385.1 Paracoccaceae bacterium | reverse complement strand
CCTGCCATTGGTGCTGGGCAGCCACCGCATCTACCCAGACCTCGCCGCACAAGGCTACAATAACTTCAAGGACCACGATGACTACCTGCATCAGGTGTTCGGGGTCGGGCTGGGGGCTTTGGACATCTCCTACATCCGCATCGGCGAGACCCCCGCAGATGACATCCCAGGCATCACCACCCAAGTGCTGAAAGGGGTGGCGAGCGCGGATGGTGAGCAAGCTTGGGATGTTCGCTCCCATGAGGGTGCGGTGCTGACCGATGAACCTTGGCAGGAAGCCGCCCAGAGCGATACAGGCGCAAAGGCGAAGTGGCACCAGTGGCGCACCGCCGAGGGCAGCACCCATGTAGAGATCGACCTCGTGGTAGATGCCTATGACGTCACCGACAAGGGCAAGCAGGTGGCCAGCCGAGTCAGCCTCAGAACCGGATACCAATTGGGCGCCAACACCTTGAGAGTGTATGGGCGCTCCCCCTATCGCCCAAGTCGCATCACCCAACGCTATGCCCTACGCAGCGCGGGCGCGCAGGATATCGGTCTCCGATTGCTTTTCATTTTAAGGCTTAACACTGGCTCTATAATAGAAGATATAGCTAAAAAACTGCGAGACCGCGAGACCATAGATGTGGTGGTGCGGGCGGTGCGCTCGCTGCGCCCAGATGAGGGCGACTACGCCGGCCAGAGCCGCTTGCGTGTCGCTGCCCGTGCCTCTGAACGGCTGAGCGGCAGCCTTGAACGGGTCAGCATGATGGTGGCGAACCGCGTGTCGGTCTATGACCGCGAAAGCAGGAAATGGGCGGCGGCAGCGAGTTCTAACCCCGCTTGGCTGTTTCGCTACATCGCCCGCGGCATTCGCGTGCGCGGGCGGCTGGTGGCTGGTGCGCATAACCTCGCCTGCGACCTCGCCCTCGCGCGGCAGATCAATGTTGCCGAGTTGCTCGCTATCATCGCGCGCTGCGAGCGGGCAACGCCTTCCTGGGCGGGGGTGCTCCGATCGGCTGACAACCCCGCAGGCGACACCTGCTGTGCAAAGGGCTTGCAAGGGTGCCGCAAGGGGCTTGCAAAGCCATTGCGTGGTGGTGGGGTTAGGAGTGCGAAACTAGCCCAGATTTTCCAGCCCGAAATCGCCTCGAAAATCCCGCCGTTTTCCGGCCCAACCCCCCCGATCTTAGGGACTTTTGGCGCACCACATTGCGCCTGCGCACACCGGCGAGGGCAGCCTCAGGGTCTGGGGCGCCTGGTGCGATGAACATAACCTCGCCTGCGACCTCGCCCTCGCGCGGCAGATCAATGTTGCCGAGTTGCTCGCTATCATCGCGCGCTGCGGGCGGGCAACGCCCTCTTGGGCAGGCGGCAAACTGAGCGTGGTCTGGGCGGACAAGAACGACCCGACAACCGCGCTGATCACCCCCGACAACATCATCCAAGACAGCCTGCGCATCGTCTGGGCGGCAGGGCAGATGCCCGATGAGGTCGCCATGCGATACATCAACCGCGAGGATGACTACAACGAGCGCACCCTGCGCTATCGCGTGCCTGGCGGGGCGAACCCGCCCGCGCTTGAGCGCCACCACCACGATTGAGGGCAGCACCCGCCGCGCGCAAGCCATGCAGGAGGCCCGGCTGCTGGTGGCGCGCCAGCCCTATCATCGGTGGCGCATCGCTTGGGAGATGGGGGCGCAGCGCTATGCCATTGCGCGAGGCGATGTGGTCGCCTTCACCCATGGGCTGCTCGGGGGCGGCGCGACCGGGCGCGCACAGGCGATGCAGATACGGACTTCCTTCAAGACTAGTCGCGAGGGGATAGGGGATGTGGTGCTGGTGTTGGGGTCGGTGATGGTGCCAGCCTGGAACTGCTTACGCCGCGCGTGAAGATAGAGGACGTGGCGCTAGCCTTGCGGGCGGCGCAAGGGGGCTATCGGGTGCTCAGCCAGCTGATGCTGCGGATGCCTGATGGCACTTTGCACAGCACCAAGGTGGTGCCCGCCAGTGCAGACTACCAGAGGCGCAGCACGCGCCTGCGCTGCGCGAGCCCTCCGCCTGCCTTGGCTGAGGGGGTGGCGGTCTCGGACATCCTCTGGCGGCTTTATGGGGCGAGGGAGCCCCCTGTGCGCCTGCGTTATCTGCGGGCCGGAGCCTATCGATGCCGAGCGTATCCGCCTAGAAGCCATTGAGAAGGTGGCGGACGACTACGCGGGCGCGGGCACTCTGATCGGCTGACAACCCGCCGGGCGGCACCTGCTGTGCAAGGGTGTTGCAAAGCCATGTCCGAGGGATGTTAGGTGGGCAAACACAGCCCGGATTTTTCAGCGCAAAATCACCTCGATCCTAAAGACTTATAGCGCACATTCTTTAAAGACGTCGGTCGCGCCACAGTTGCCTCGTGCATGCAAAGAGGACTGGTGAAAGGGGAGACGCAGGCGCGCATTGCATGGGGATGCCCGCACAGTGATTGCGATTATGGGGATTGCGATGATGCGGCTTAGGCCGTCGTGAAATCGCTCTCCCGCGTAAAGGGCTTCCAGGCACCGCGGGCGTAGACCTCCAGCCCAGAGAAACGCGCCTTGTAAGCCATCTTCGCAGACCCCGGCACCCAGTAGCCCAAATACACATAGGGGCGCCGCATCTCGCGCGCGAGAGCAACGTGATCCATAATCATATAGACCCCCAGCGAGCGTCGCATCTGCTCGGGCGCGTAGAAACTATACACCATGCTCACCCCATTCTTGAGAACATCGGTTAGGCAAACGGCCACCAGCGCCTCTGTTTTGGGGTCGCGATACTCGACCAGCCGCGAGTCAATCGGTGTTCTTTCGATCATGGCGGCGAATTCGCGCTCTGTCATGCGGTCCATGCCGCCATTGCGGTGCCGCGAGGCAAGATAGCGATAAAACAGGGCATATTGCTCTTCGCTGGCGCGGGGGGCCAAGATGCGCCGTTGCAGAGAGCTGTTGCGGCGCAGGGTGCGTTTCTGGCTTTTGGAGGGCGCAAAGCGGTCGGTAGCGACACGCACCGACATGCAGGCGGTGCAGTGGAGGCAGGCGGGGCGATAGATAATATTTTGCGACCGCCGAAAACCCTGATCAGATAGGCTGTCGTGTAGGCGTTGGGCGGTGGGCTTTTGGAGTATCGTGAACGCTTTGCGTTCCAAGCGGCCAGGGATATAGGGGCAGGGCTGCGGGACGCTGATCAAAAATTGCGGGATAAAACGGCTTGAGTGTTGCATGGGGCTTTGCTTGATTGCGCTGCTATCTGCGGGATGGTAGCACAGCAGAGGTGCGCGGGCAATCACATTCTGCATGTCCGCATTCCACGCGCGCACACCAAAGAGAGGCACAGGCAGTAGCCCTATCCGAGCGCACAGGCGGACCCCCGCCGCCAAGGAAAGGCTTTGTTCCGGGTTCCAAGAGCCGGGGGGCGGCGTGCCTGCGCCGCAATCACAGCAGCCGCTCCCCGATCTATGGCGCACGAAGCCTTGCGCAGGCCTTGAGCGCACCCCATCCCCTAATCGCGGGCTGGTGCTCCGGCTGATGCGCCGTCTTGTGCTTCGGCTGCCTTACGCTCGCGCTCGGCCATGAAGGCGTCAAACTCCGCCTTGTCCTTGGCATCACGCAAACGTTGCAGAAACTCGGCAAAGCTTGTCTGTTCCTCTTCCAGGCGGCGGATCGTCTGGTCGCGATAGGCGTCAAAAGCCGCATTGCCAGAGGATTCCATGATTCGCACATGCGGCCTTGCGCCCTGGCGACAGCGCCGAGAAGAGAATTTGCCGCCCCAGATCATAAAAGCCAGCACAGCAAGCCCCAGGGGCCAGAATACGATGAAGGCGAGAACCATAAGGGCAATCCATGCCCATCTGCCCTTGCTGTCAAGCCAGGCTTCGGTGCGTGAAAACCAGCCCTTCACGGCATAGGCGCGGTCGGGATATGCGGTTGGTGTCATAGGAAGTTCCTCTTGTTTGATGATGTTGTTGCATGTGATTCTCTTTCACATGAGAGCAAACTAACCCCTTAGTGCGGTGGTTTCAAGCCCTCATGTTAAAAGTTTTTACTTTTTTATCACCGCTTCGATAACCTCCGCGCGCCATTCCCCTCGTGCGCCGGCGCGAATCGCCCGATAAAAGCAACTCCGGCGATTCGTGTGGCAGGCCGCCCCATGCTGGCGCACCAAGGCCAACAGGCAATCGCCATCACAATCATAGCGCAATTCGACTAGGTCTTGGCGGTGGCCACTGGTTTCACCCTTCACCCACAAAGCCTTGCGCGAACGCGACCAATAGGTCATTCGCCCGCTGGCCAGGGTCTGTTGGAGTGCCAGTGCATTCATCCACGCCATCATAAGCACCTGCTTGCTATGGGCATCTTGCGCGATAACAGGCACCAGCCCGGCCGCATTGAACGCGATCTGAGTCGGATCAAAAAGGGGGGGGGCGGAAGTCATCACGCTTTCCTTGACACGATTTCCTTGGCATGGGCGCCTGGGCACCTTATGTATCATGGGAAAGCGCAGGAAAGCCAGTATGGCCGGCGATACCGATTTGATCAAACTCTACTCTCGGCGGATTCTGGCTCTTGCTGCAGATATTCCCCATG
>JACOMT010000249.1:0-1232 GCA_014623385.1 Paracoccaceae bacterium | reverse complement strand
GAGGTGCTGCGCCCTGCCCGCGATTATAAGAACCGCCATGCCTCGATCATGCTTGCGTTGGAGGCCGCGCTGGAGGCAATGCAAAAGGCGGAGCAAGCGGCAGAGCAAACCCGTTTGCGCCCAGACGCTTAGCACCGCGTGAGGGAAATCGGCGGCAGGCGCATGCCGTTGACCCTGTGTTCCTTGGTGTCATAGTTAAACCAGAACCATTCGCTGCCTGCTTGGCGGCGACGCACGCCTGGGGGCAGGGCAAGGGTTTCTATGCCGGCCTGCGCGCAGGCGAGGCGCAACAAATGCTGCCAGCCCTGCCCATCTAGCCACCCCCCGGCATAAAAGATCTGCGCTTGGCGCATGATTGCGGGGCTCCCATCCTCGGTTTCATCAACCACTTGCGCCCCGCCCTCTAGGAACTCGCGATACAGCCCCAATTGGCCGCCTGATTTCAAGCGCAGTGGCATATCCGGGCGCAGGCTTTCGGCCGCGGCGACGGTGATGTCCAGCCCGCGCACTGCCACAGGCAGCGGCACAGGAGTGCGAAAATGCGCATCCAGCACCGCGGTTCTTGGCCCCATAAGCACCACCGCATCGCTTTGCAAAAGCGCCGCGTGCAGCGGTTCGGGCAAAGACATAAGCCCCGGCAGGGCGATCACCTTATACCCATCCATGGGGGCTGTGGTGCCAACAATATCCACCGACAAACCCAGCCCCCGCATGGCGCGATAGACCTCAAGCAGCAAGTCAAAATAACACAGCCCCCGCCCATGGGGCGAGATCTCCCAGGCCCAGGCGCTTTCATAATCAAAGATCAGACCCACTTGCGCCGGCGTTGGGGCCTCTGGCGGGGCCTTCGCCACCTCGGCAGCCACCTGTTGCACCTCGGCAAGCCCGCGTGCCGCCCCCCCATCAGGGCGCAACAGACCGGCGTGCATCTGCTCTTGCCCCGATCGTGCCTGCCGCCAGCGAAAATAGCAAACGGCCTCGGCCCCATGGGCAAAGGCCTCCCAGGTCCATAGCCGCACCATCCCCGCCAGCGGTGCCGGATTATAGGGCGCCCAATTCACCGGCCCAGGCTGTTGTTCCATCACCCACCAGCGCCCGTCACCGACACCTCGATACAAATCGTGATGAAAGGCTTGAAAATCAGGGTCGCCCTGGCGCGCATAGGCGCGTTTGTGCTGGTGAGACGCGGCAATGCGGTCTTCGAGAAAGCCAAGCGGGTAGCTATCCCAGGC
>JACOMT010000248.1:1426-3651 GCA_014623385.1 Paracoccaceae bacterium | reverse complement strand
GTCATTCGACGGCAGGGAATAGCTATAATGTATGCCGCCAATATCCGCGATTTTCTGGACCCAGAAGCGGGTATATGTTTCGAACGCGCCCCGCGTTGCGGAGTCAATTCCGTACCGGATGGTGCATGTGATCATGACGGCTACCTCTTTTTTCCGAACCCGCTGAGCCCCGGTGGCAGACCCATCGGCGTCCCGTCCAATCTAGGCAGGTCGCCCGGCATTTTGTCGCTCATATGCTTAGACGCTGCGGTCAATTTTTGGGTGTCAATGCTGCCCATATCGGGCATCCCGCCTTTGCCGGTTATCGCTTGCATCGCCTTTTTCAGAATACCGCCCTTGCCCTTGCCCATCTTTTTCATCATGTCCGACATTTGTCGGTGCATTTTGAGAAGCTTGTTCAGATCTGAAACTTCCATGCCTGATCCGGCGGCAATCCGTTTCTTACGGCTGGCTTGCAAGATTTGTGGATTGGTGCGCTCTTTTTTGGTCATAGACTGGATCAGGGCGATCTGGCGTTTCAGCACCTTATCGTCAAACCTGGCTTCTTCGACTTGTTTGGCCATCTTGCCAATGCTGGGAAGCATGCCCATCAAGCCCTGCATGCCGCCCATCTGCAACATCTGTTCCAGCTGCATTTTGAGGTCGTTCATGTTAAACTGGCCTTTGGCCATGCGCTTAATCATGCGCTCGGCCTGTTCGGTCTCGATGGTCTCCTGCGCCTTTTCGACCAGGGCCACGATGTCGCCCATACCCAGGATGCGGCCGGCGATGCGGTCTGGTTCGAAGGTTTCGAGCGCGTCCATCTTTTCACCGAGGCCGACGAAACGGATGGGTTTGCCGGTGACGGCGCGCATCGACAGTGCTGCACCGCCACGCCCGTCGCCGTCCATCCGGGTCAGGATAACGCCCGAAACGCCGATCTTGTCGTCAAATTCCGTGGCGATGTTCACTGCGTCCTGACCGGTCAGGCCATCAACCACCAGCAGCGTCTCGCGCGGTTGTGCCAGGTCGCGGATGGCAGCGGCCTGGGCAATCAATTCCTGATCAATGTGTAACCGGCCTGCGGTGTCGAGCACGTAAACGTCATAGCCACCCAGCGACGCCTGGATTTTGGTGCGTTTGGTGATGGTGACCGGGGTCTCGCCCTTCACAATCGGCAGGGTGTCGACCCCGATTTGCGCGCCAAGGATCGCAAGCTGTTCCATCGCTGCAGGGCGGTTGGTATCCAGCGAGGCCATAAGGACGCGTTTGCCATCCTTTTCTGTCAGCCGCTTGGCAAGTTTTGCGGTCGTGGTGGTTTTCCCCGACCCCTGCAAGCCAACCATCAGGATCGGCGCGGGCGGGTTGTCGATTTTCAACGCACCTGGGTTATCCGCGCCGCGCAACACATCGACAAGTGCGTCATGCACGATCTTGACGACCTGCTGGCCGGGGGTGACCGATTTGATCACTGCTTGTCCGGCGGCCTGCTGCTGCACCTTATTGATGAAATCCCGTACTACGGGTAGCGAGACGTCTGCTTCCAACAGCGAAATCCGCACCTCGCGCAAGGCATTTTTGACGCCCTCTTCCGACAGGGTACCCTGCTTGGTCAGGCGGTCCAGGATACCAGAGAGGCGTTCGGAAAGATTTTCAAACATGGTCCCTCGGCTCCTTTGTCAGTTGCGGACATGTCCCCAATCTGGGGAACGGTGGTTCAGGCACAAAGCCCCCACGGGCGTGATACGCTGGTGGAGGGTGATCCCCAATGGATGAGCACCGGAATACTCGGCATGTTTTCAGGATCGGGGTACGGGTAGGGTAAGTAGCGGGGGGAGTAAAGGACAAAGGCAGCTAAAACGCTGAATTTCCCTTTTCACGTAGCACAAAGTACGTAAACTAACCTGCAAACAAGGGATGCACCTCATCATCTCGACTGATTATAATCACCAGATATGATATGCTCGGACAGCAAATAATAGCGCGACCTTCAAAACAGAAAATTATTTAAAGACCTCTGTGTGACAGCGTGATGTTCGGCGGAAGCTTTGATTGGGCCATTCTGTCCGGTCCGCTGGACTTACCGCAGACAAAGCGGTTTTGGTGGTCTGGGTTTACGCGATTGCCGATGTTTACGGGTTGCGGGTGATCCTGTTTGCGGCTCCTCGCAGGTTCCGCCCGATTGCCGCCAGCGCCAGCTGGGCGTTTTGTTTTGGCCAGCCCAGAATATCGGGCGGTGCTTCATC
>JACOMT010000248.1:0-1220 GCA_014623385.1 Paracoccaceae bacterium | reverse complement strand
AAGATCATCGTGGGTTACGAAAACGGCAATGGGTCGTCGTCTCATCGGGCACAGGTGCAAAGAGGTCGAGACCGCACAAAACAGCATGAAATCCAACTGCAGTTGAGGGTAACCGCGACAGCTTCGGGGTGCTACTGCCCGATCAGCAGACAGTTGAAGCGGACCAGCGGATCATAACCCTGAGGTCCGATCCCGGAGTACCCCAACCCGTGGCTTGCATGTTGGCAAACACCACCGCCAGTTCGTCAGGGTGTCATTTCTGTTCAGAACGTCCGTCTGCGGCCGATCCGAACCGCGAAAAACAGGCCCATCAAACCACCCCTGAACGCCTCCCGGGTTGATGGTTTGTCCGCAATCCTCCAAATTATGCAGAGGTCTCTATTAATTTCTAAAAAGAACCCCCTACATCTACCTCACCCTCCGGGGGGGGGGGGTGCGAAGCACCGTCCTATCGGTTTGGGTCCCTAACCTATTCTACCCCGGATGATCCACATAGGCTCTCGCCGATCTGCACTTTTCATCGCATGATTTGCTCCAAGGACTGTTCGGGAGGGAGAAAGCGATGCAAATCAGGTTGCATAAGCAAGCGGCGGCGACACCCGGGATCGGGGCGGCCATTCAGGCAAATCCGGGGCCAGCGTGGCAAATTGCAGAACGCTACGCCATTTCATGGCAAACAGTCTGGAAGTGGCGCAAGCGTACTCACGTGTCGGGGGCCACAGCCACAGAAGCTTACACCGGCCTGTGGCGTTGCGCAAGGTGCTTTTCCGGTTTCTCTGGATGATCTGCTCGTGGTCGTACGGGAGTTCCCCAATCCAGAATTCTCACGCGCCGGGTTGGGCCGTTGCCTGCGCCGTCATGGCATGGGAAATCCGCACGACATGAAGCTCAAAGTGCTCCGGCCCGAACACAGTGCTTTCCCTGCTGCAGAGGCAGGACGAACCACGCCGCCGCTACCGCTTCGTGGCCATGTGATCGCGCAATCCGGTGGTGCTGCCAGAACAGCGGCCAATGCGTGGCGCGTTCCGCGCGATCTGGTGCGGGCCTGTCCGATCCGCATTCAGACGATAGGTGCGGACAACGTCAAGGCGGTTCACGGATCGGCTTTTCCGCCTGCACAAGCGGGCCGCGACAGGGGCACAGGAGCACATGAGTTCGACTGGCTTGGCATCGACCACCGACTCACCCCGTCGGAATCTCCCCGGATCAACGGCATGGCA
>JACOMT010000247.1 GCA_014623385.1 Paracoccaceae bacterium | reverse complement strand
CTGTCACGGAAATCGGTCGAAGCAACCGCACCGGCACCGCCCGAAACCTTGGCGTCGTCCCGTGCGAACCAACCAAATTCCTTGATCGCGCCCACAACTTTGGGGTCGTTGAACGGCAGGTCGTTGGTGACCCAGGCATCATAGTCCTGCGCGCTTTGGGTGCGCAACATGAGATCCTCGACCCAGTCGGTGGCCGGCCAGCCAGTCGCCGCCCCAGATCCCAGACCAATACACCATGGAATTTCCCCATCGGCCACGATCTGTTCGGTCAGCGCGTGCAGTGCCTCCATGGTTTCCGGCACGTCGTAACCGGCGTCTTCAAAGTTTTCCGGGTTGTACCAGACCAGCGATTTAACGTTCACGTTGTAGAAAAAGCCGTAATGCTGGTCGTCGCCATTGGCATCCTCATAGGTGCCCAGGGCTACCCAGGACGGGCCCGCACCATAGTTTTCGGCAATCCAGTCATCCATGCCCCCGGGCAACGGGGTCAACAGGCCGCGTCCGGCCATATCGGCCGCCAGGCCGGGCTGTGGGAAGACGGCGACGTTCGGGGCCGCACCTGCCTCGGCATCAATGACAATTTGTTGTTCAAAGGAATCCGACCCGACATAGGTGACTTCGGCACCCGTTGCTGCGGCGAAATAGGCCAGCACGCTGCGGAACACCGCGTCTTCCGGCTGCAGCCAGGGACCTGAAATGGTCACTTTCTGACCGCTGAGGTCAGGTGCCTGGTCCGCCCAAGCGTTGTAGCTGTCCCAGCTAAAGGCACCTTTGCCCGGTGCGAACACAAGATTTTGATCTTGTGCCGACGCAAAACCGGTGGCCAGCGCAAGTACCGCCACACCCGATAATAGAATTTTCATGGATTATCCTCCCAAATCCGTTCGTGCCCGGTCAGGCCAACAAATAATTCGACCCCTAAAAAAGCACTTTGAGCACCTTATGAAGGTAGCATGGAATCAGTTGCAAGAAAAAAGTGTATGCTCAAAATGATTTTTGCGCAAACATGTCGATGAAATTTTGGTTTGTCGCTTTTTCAGATATGATCGGCTATGTGTTTGTTGCCCTGAATGTCATTTCACAGATTTCAAATCGCTTTGGCCTACTGCATGAAATCCCTAGAACTTTCAGAAATTCTGGGCCTGTCGCCAATCCGGGTTAGCCAGGTACCAAACCGGCTATCTCGGGGTTTCTGAACCTACCTGCGGACGGGTGGTTTTCGCTGTGCAAAAGCTCATACAGCCCCAAATACCAGCGCAGCACCCTTATCAACGGTCTGGAAGGCATGGAAGACATGGATTTCGCCAGGGTTTCACCACAACCGGTACCGCGCGGAATACTGCACCGCATTCGCTGCGCAGGGCCCGGTGCTGATGTTCTGGAACGAAATGACCGAGGATTATGGCTATCACACCAGCATAACCCTATTGCATGCGGGAAACCCACCAATCGCCTTTCTGGACCTGGCCATGATCCCGGCTATCGGCATCCGCCGCACCATTTTACGCCAGGGTCTGAGTCATGGAGCACGACGTGTCAGTGATCACGCATGACGTCCAGCTGTCCTGCTTTGCGCAATGGCGCTGATATTTTGATCTTTACCGCCACCCGGTCATTGGTGCGGGACGCAGGCGAAATTGTCGTAGAAGTGCTTATGGATATCATTGCCTAATCCACGTCCGAATCGGTCACTCGGCTGCCAGAGGATCAGCTGATGGTTGGCGAATCAACCGGCCCTGCCCTACAGAGAATCTGACCCATGCATTTTACCCGCACTGATTTCCCGCAGGACTTTCTGTTTGGCACCGCTACCTCGTCCTATCAGATCGAAGGTCACGGTTTTGGCGGCGCGGGCAAGACCCACTGGGACAGTTTCGCGGCGACCCCGGGAAATGTGGTGCGGGCAGAAAACGGTGAGCTGGCATGTGACCATTATCACCGGTACGAAGCCGATTTTGATCTGCTGGCCGAAGGCAATTTCGACGCTTACCGGTTTTCGACCAGCTGGGCGCGCGTGCTGCCCGAAGGACGCGGGACGATCAACCAGAGAGGATTGGATTACTATGACCGCTTGACCGATGCGCTGTTGGATTGCGAGCTGAAACCCTGTGCGATCCTGTATCATTGGGAATTGCCCTCGGCCCTGTCGGATCTCGGCGGTTGGACCAATCGCGATATTACCAGCTGGTTTGTTCAGCGTCGCCCCGATCAACGAGCCCTGGTGTGTCAGTTGGCTGGGCCATTTTCTGGGCCATCACGCGCCCGGTTTGCGCGACATTCGGGCGACAGCACGGGCAATGCATCATGTGTTGCTGGCCCATGGTCACGCAATCCAGGCCATGCGCGGGTTGGGCATGTCGAACTTGGGCGGGGTGTTTAACCTGGAATGGGCCGCCCCGGCAGATGACAGTGCCGGGGCGGCGGCGGCGGCGGCACTCTATGATGGGTATTATAACTGCTTTTTTCTGGGTGGTGTTTTTAAAAAGGCTTATCCGAACAACGTGTTAGAGGGGCTAGCCCCGCATCTCCCGCATGGCTGGCAGGATGATTTCGATGTGATCGGGACGCCGATCGATTGGTGCGGATTGAACTATTACACACGTAAGCTGCTGCGGCCGACCGACGGACCCTGGCCCGGTCACGAAGAAGTCAATGGCCCTCTGCCCAAAACCCAAATGGGGTGGGAGGTGTTTCCAGATGGCCTTTACAATTTCCTGACCCGCACGGCACGGGAATACACTGGCGATTTACCGATTTACGTCACCGAAAACGGCATGGCCAACCCGGATACCGTTGTGTCCGGTGCGGTGCATGATCAGGCGCGGATAGAGTATCTGGCGGCCCATCTGGCCGCCGTACGCCGCGCAATCACCGAAGGCATTCCAGTCAAAGGGTATTTTTGCTGGTCTCTTTTGGATAATTACGAATGGGCTTTGGGTTATGAGAAACGCTTTGGCCTGGTGCATGTGGATTTCGATACACTGGTACGCACCCCCAAGGCATCGTTCTACGCGCTGAAATCGGCCCTGGCTAGAACGCGTTGAACGTCATTACGGCCAGGGAGCGTTCAGTCCCAGCAATTTGCAACAGCTCTTCGTTGATGTATCTACCCATATCGACATCTACGGAACAGGTTGTGCCGGGTTTATAGCAATCTGGTCAAATACGCAGGTGGACGTGGGGCCTCTTTTATTTTTAAAGACCTCTGTGTGAGCGCGTGATGTTCGGCGAACACTTCGATTGGGCCATTCTGTCCGATCTGCTGGTCTTACATCGGGCAACGCGGCTGGCCTTACATTGGGCAAAGCGGTTTGGGCGGTCTGGTTTTATACGATTGCCGGTGTTTGCGGGTTGCGGATGATCCTGTTTGCAGTGCCACGCAGGTTCTGCCCGATTGCCACCATCGCCAGTCGGGCGTTTTTTTGGTCAGCCCGGACTATCGGGCGGCGCTTCATCATGGCATAGGCATTGCTCAATCCCGCAAGCGGCGGTTGGAGCTCAGCCTGCCCCCGCGTTGTTCCCGGGCCCGCAGGGGGTCGATGACGGGCGGCCGTTCGCATGATCCCGTCACGGTAGCGACCGCGCAGGGCGTCCCGGTTCGCAGGTGTGGTGTTTCGCAGGTACCCGTGTAGATCTTATCGCTGAAACTTGTCTCATCCGGGCCTCGTTCGGGCGGGTAAAGCCGTTGGATGTCATCTTGTAGCCCAGCGTACGCTTCGTGCGGTT
>JACOMT010000246.1 GCA_014623385.1 Paracoccaceae bacterium | reverse complement strand
GCCATCCAATGACAGACCACTTGGGGAATGTCGGATTATCAACCTGGAGGAATTCAAATGCTCAAGAAACTGACAGCGACCGCCATGGTGGCATTGATGCCCCTGTCGGTGCAGGCCGAAACCTATGGCGTCTTGATGAAGACCCTGTCCAACCCGTTCTGGGGCGCAATGGAACTTGGCGTGCGTGAAGGAGCCGAGGCTGCGGGCGTCGAGTATTATCTACAAGCGGTTGAAAGCGATCAGGCGGCGGAGCCGCAGCTGAATGTCTGCAACACCATGCTGGAACGTCGGCCCGATGCGATGATTACCGCGGCTATAAACTCGACTATTCTGTTGCCCTGTCTGAAGCGCGCCAATGAAATGGGCATTCCGGTCGTGGATCTGGATGGCAACCTCGACCACAAGATCGCTGCTGAGGCGGGTGTAGAGATCGCCTTCTCAATCGGTTCGGACAATGTGGCCGCTGGCGGTCAAGGTGCTGAATGGCTGGTCGAACAGCTTGGCGCGGATGCGACAGGGCCTGTGCTGGTTATCGAGGGGCTGTCCGGCAACATCACCGGGCAAAAACGTGCCTCAGGCTTTGCCGACACGCTTGGCCAATTGGCACCGGGGTTGAATATTGTCGCTTCGCTGCCCGGCGATTGGGATCGGGGAAAGGCAGCGAATATCACGAATGACATTCTGACCGCGAACCCGGACCTGGTGGCAATCTTTGCCGCGAATGACGGTATGGCTCTGGGTGCGGTTGAAACCGTCTATGCCGCGGGCAAAGGTGATCAGGTCATCGTTATTGGCGTTGATGGCAACTCGGACGCGGTCAAGTCGATCAAATCCGGTCGTCTCAACGCATCGGTTGCGCAACTTCCGTACCTCGTCGGGAAGCAGGCCGTAGAACTGGTCAAGGCCGGTGGCTCGACCGAAGACTGGGTCTATGTACCAACCCTGGTTTTGACCAAAGAGGTTCTGGATAACGGTACCGATCCAATGCTAGAGTTCGTCAAGTGAGGCTGTTTGGCGGGCTGGGCTTTTTCGGCCCGCCAATCCCGGGGCGCGCGGAATGCTGAAAATACTCGAAAGGACCCATGTCCGGCCGGAATCGCTTGCGGTGCTACTGGGGCTAATCATCGTTATGGCCATCCTCTCGCCGATTACAGGCGACGGGACGCGCGTCTTTCTGACAGCAAACAATTTTTTTAACATCATTCTTGCCTCGGCGACATTCGGGATTTTGGCTATTGGGGCCACCTACGTCATCAGTGCCGCCGGGATTGATCTGTCGCTGGGATCGGTTCTGGGGCTCGCCTCGGTCAGCGGGGCGGCTTTGGTCGTGACGCTGGAACTGCCCTGGTATTTTGCGATTATCGGATCGCTTGGTGCCGGGGCTGCGGCAGGAGCAGTCAACGGTATCGCGCGCGGTCTGGCACTGATCATTTCCAACGGGCGCGGCATTTATGGCCTGCCGCCGGAAATTCTCTTTCTGGGACAAGCGCGGCCATGGGGTATCCCTACCCCGGTGTTCATACTGGTTTTTGTAGCCCTCATCGCGCATTACGTGCTGGCCCACACGCCGTTCGGCCATCACACGCTGGCCCTTGGGGATAATGAGAATTCAGCCCGCGCGACCGGTATCAATGTTCGGCGGCAGCGCATGGTGCTGTATATGATCTCTGGCCTGATGGCTGGAATTGCGGGCCTGATTTTTACGGCACGGGTCAACACCGGCGACCCGACGGCCGGCCTGAATTATGAACTTCTGGCGATCACGGCGGCGATTATTGGAGGGACGAACCTGTTCGGCGGACGAGGATCGATCCTGGGCACCATGATTGGCGCGCTGATCATGGGGGTCCTGCAAAACGGGCTGAACCTGATGGCAGTACAGGCCTATTATCAGCAAATGGCCATCGGGGCCGTTCTGATCGCCGCGGTCTGGCTGGACCAAATCAGAACCCGTGGCAGGTCGCTGCAATGAGTATTCTGGAACTATCCGGTGTCAAAAAAAGCTTTGGCGCGGTGCAGGTCCTGCACGGTGTCGATCTGAAGGTCTGGCCCGGTGAGGTGGTCGGGCTGGTCGGCGATAATGGTGCTGGAAAATCCACTCTTATGAAATCAATTACCGGCGTCTACACGACCGACAAGGGCAGCGTGATATTCGACGGCAAGGACGTAACGTACCATTCACCGGGCGAGCGCCGCGAGATGGGGATCGAGATGATCTATCAGGATCTTGCCCTTGCGCCGCAGCAGGATGTCGCCAATAATATTTTCCTGGGCCGCGAACCGACCCGGTGGCTTCTGGGGATCCTGCCCTCCTTCGTCCAAAAATCCCGAATCGACGAACAGGCGCAAGAGATGCTGGATCGGCTGGGCGTGCATGTGCCTTCGGTCCATATTCCCGTTGGCATGCTATCGGGCGGACAACAGCAGACAATCGCCATCGCCCGCGCCCTGACTTTTCAGCCCAAACTGGTGATCATGGACGAGCCGACCGCAGCACTAGCCGTTCGCGAGGTTGAAAGCGTTCTGAAGTTGATCGAGCAGATGAAAAAAGACGGGATCGCGACCATCCTTATCAGTCACCGGCTGAATGATGTGTTTGCGGCCTGTGAGAGAATTGTTGTTCTGCGCCGCGGAAATGTCATTTCGGACCTCAAGAGAAGCGCCACGGACATGGCCGAGGTCGTCTCGTACATTGTCGGTGCGCACGGCTAGATCGTCCAATGCGGATAATCTGTTGCCATCGATCCTGGCACACGGGGTAAAGGTGATTGAAACGCCGCTGCTCGATCCCAAAAACTATGACAGCAAGGGAACACGGGCAATTGCCGAGAAATACGACGTGGAAATCGTTTGCTCGCTGGGCCTGCCCGAGGATATGGATGTCGTGTCCCGGGGGGACGACGTGGCCGGATATCTGGAATTTGCAATGAATGTGGCGCGCGATGCAGGGGCACAGGCCCTGTCCGGCGTGACCTATGGCACCATTGGTAAACGATCAGGGGTGCCGGTGACGAAGGGCGAGCTCGATGCCGTGGCTCGTCTTGTGGAAAGGGGTTCCCGAACGGCGCGCGACCTGAACATGAAGCTGGGAATCGAGCCCTGCAACCGTTACGAAACCCATCTTCTGAACACGGCCAGACAAGGTGCCGATATGATAGAGCGCGTTGGTGCCGGGAATATTTTCATCCACCTGGATACCTATCACATGAATATCGAAGAGGTCAGCATGGCCCGGGGCTTTGCAGATGCAGGCGAACACCTGGGCTATGTGCATCTGTCGGAGTCGAACCGTGGCGTGCCCGGTCGCGGGACGATGGATTGGACAGGCACGTTCGCGGGGCTGAAGGCAATCGGGTATGACGGGGCCTTGACGCTTGAAAGCTTTGTCTATCTTGCCCCCGAAATTGCCCCCGGCCTAGCCGTTTGGCGGCCAGTGACTGAACGACCCGAAGATGTGATCGAGGTCGGACTGCCGTTCCTTGCCCATAAGGCGCGTGCTGCGGGACTGGTACTG
This sequence comes from Paracoccaceae bacterium, assembly GCA_014623385.1. Classification (GTDB taxonomy): domain Bacteria; phylum Pseudomonadota; class Alphaproteobacteria; order Rhodobacterales; family Rhodobacteraceae; genus JACOMT01. The sequence continues at coordinate 1,532 of JACOMT010000246.1, read as the reverse complement.
ACGTGAGCGGTTCAGGCCAGCGGATATCGTTTGACGAGTTTGACGAATTATGCAATATCATTCGCACACGCGGTGCAGCGGCGCGGAGCATAACCGCGATAGCCGGGCCTCCGGGCGCGGGCAAGTCGACGCTTGCCGGGCAATTGACGGACGCGCTCAATGCGCAGGACACAGGAAGCGCCGCAGTTTTTCCGATGGACGGGTATCATTTCGACGACCGTATCCTGAACACGCGCGGTTGGCGCAAACGCAAAGGCGCGCCCCATACATTTGATGTCGCCGGGTTTGCGCAGATGTTGGCACGCTTGCACAGCAACGATGAGGCGGAGGTTGCCATTCCCGTTTTCGACCGCGAGATCGAAATCGCGCGAAACAGTGCTCGTATCATCCCTCGGTCGGTCCGCCATCTGATCGTGGAAGGAAACTATCTGCTGCTCGAAGATCTGCCCTGGTCCGGGTTAAGCGGTCTCTACGACACCACCGTGTACATTGATGTCCCGATGCAGGTTTTGCAACGGCGTCTTGAACAACGTTGGAGTGGATTGTGCGCCGAAGAGCTCAGGGCGAATATTGTGAAAAACGATCTACCCAACGCGCGCTTAGTGTACTCTGGCAGTCGTGCCGCCGATTTCGTGATTTGTCAATGATTGAACGAGGTTGCGGAACGTTTCGGCGAAGGGTAGGCTGACAGGATAGCAAAGCTGCCCGATTTCGGGATTGGTTGGGTTTGCGGTGCGTGCCAGGTTGCGAAAACCGGGCTGGCATTGACCCGTTGGGCGGGAGCATTGGCTCTGCAGAGTCGGCCCTTTTCAGTGTGTTGATTTCGGCGCAGGATGATGTTTCATGGATCACCCGTTGGGTGCAGGTTCAAACCGGGGTGATCAGGTCGATTTCGACCGCCGGGTGCGGCGGGAATTCCGTGGCGCGGATCGGTTCAGATGGCGGCCTCCCGGTGATGCGCGAGCTTGATGACGCGCCCGGGCTGTTGATATTCAAGCGGCTTCGGTCTCACAGATGGGGCGGGACGAGACCGGGACGCTGGCAATGCCCGAGAACCGGGAGGTACAGGCGGACCTGAACGGCCACTTTTCGGAGTGACGGTTACATCTTTTGATATCTTGTCGTTAATGCCGTAGAGTGCTATCATTTTTCTTCCTCCGCCACGCCACCTGGCCGGAACGAAACTGTTTTGAAAGGCGGTTGTGACAAGGGCGCATCGTCGGCTAGCTGTTCCATCCCGAATGATTACATAGCCACTCGCCGGTCGGTGCTTTTCACGGCACGACCTGTTCCGGGGACTGTTCGAGCGGGAGTGCTGCAAATCAGGACGTCGGCACCCGGAGTCGGGGCGGCCGTTCAGGCAAACCCGGGCCAGCGCGGCAAATGGCAGAGTGCTAACGGCATTTCAGGGTAAACAGGCTGGAAGTGGCGCAGGGTGCTTTTCCGGTTTCTTTGGACGACTTGCACGCGGTTGTACGGGAGGCTCACGCGCCGGGCTGGACCGTTGCCTGCGCTGTCATGGCGTGGGAAAT
>JACOMT010000245.1:2499-5971 GCA_014623385.1 Paracoccaceae bacterium | reverse complement strand
ATAGCAGGTTGTAAACGGTTGATGATATCTGGTCAATAGCTGTGAAACTGGATGAGAAGTTACTAATAGATCAGCAATTTCGGCATCTGTTACTAAAGGTGTGTATGAGATAATGAACGAGAAATCCATCAAGCCAGTTGAAGATGTGGTCAGTTATCCACAAGCTAAATAACCCCATCTGATGATGATGCATTCGCCATGGGGCTGGCTTGTGGCGGCACCATTCGCATTCTGGTCGAACCCGTGGGGTCCGTGCTACCGGGCGACATGCTGGCCGAACTGGTCACAGCAAGGGCCACGCGTGATCCGGTAATTTATCGGGTGAATGTCAAAACCGGATCGCGGGTTCTGGTCCGGGCCGGTCACGCGGCTCGCGTGCGGATGGACCGGTCGGGTTTCGAACCGGATGGCGAAACCTTTGTCGCCGTGCACAATCCACCACCGCGCCTGATCATCGTAGGCGCGGTGCATATTGCCCAAGCTCTGGTCCCTATGGCGCGGATTGCCGGATATGATCCGGTTTTGATTGATCCGCGTGAAACCTTTGGCTCGGCGGCGCGTTTTCCTGGTGAAACCATTCTGCGTGACTGGCCTGATGAGGCATTGGATATACTGGGATTGGATGCACGCACCGCATTGGTGCTGTTGACCCATGATCCCAAACTGGATGATCCAGCACTGGTTATGGCACTGGCCTCTGATTGTTTCTACATCGGCGCACTGGGGTCGACGCGGACACATGCAAAACGGCTGGCACGGATGGCCGAGTCAGGTTTTGAGAGCGGGAACACCGTCCGCATCCATGGACCCATCGGTTTGGACATCGGGGCGGCGGACCCATCTGAAATTGCGGTGGCCATTCTGGCAGAGATGACCGCCGTTCTGCGTGGGCGGAAGCCGTGAAATCTGGCCTCGTTCCGATTGAACAGGTGGCGGGTGCCATCCTGGCCCATTCCGCCACGCTGGCGAACGGCAAAATGCGCAAGGGCATATTTTTGACGTCCGGACATATCACGGCCTTGCGTACCGATGGGCATACAAGGGTGATCGTTGCCCGACTGGATGTCGATGACGTGCACGAGGATGCCGCCGCCGCGACGCTTGCCACCGCACTGGTGTCCGCCACGCTCCCGGCCCATCATGCGCACGGCTGCGCGTGACCGACCCCTTTACCGGGCGGGTAAATCTAAATTGCCGATGGAGCTGGAGTTTTTGATCTGGACCGGACAGCGATTGACCGGTTCAACCTGATCAACCCGACCAACAAATGCATGCAGGCGGGATGGCGGCAACAAAGTCATTTCCTATGCCATGCCGCAATCGGACGTGGTACGCGCATCAGCCATGGCACCATCGGCAATCCGCCTGCGTGTGCCGTGCTGATGTTCACCGACGTGTCGGGGGACCAACCTAATGACAAGGCTGTGCGGGGCTATCACCGACTGTCTTGCGGTCCTTGACGACCGATCTGACAGAGGTACAGACCGTCCCACACAATAACGCGGGAACTGGCCGCAGTGGTCAACCGGGCGCGGGGATGTCATCCTGATCCTTAACGTGGTACCATCGGCCGTCTGGGCAACGGACGGTACAGTGGATCGCTACGGGATGCCCGTGGATCCGGGCAACCTGTTATTTCTGGGTCGGCCCGGCACACAACACGTGACCGGGCTGCCGGGCTGCGCCCGATCCCCGGCCCTGGGATGGGTGTAGGTGGCTTGTTCAAGGAAATTCCAACCCGACCCCAGCCCCGCGCGGGGCGCAACGCAACCGTCTGACGAAGCGAAGTCCCTGGAATCAGGCATTCGCCGTAGAGAAAAGTTTTGACTTCTCAACTGGCAATCTCTGTGATTTACTCCAGATTAGTTGAATAAAAGCCTATAGGAGGAACTCATGACACAGGTCACTTTGACCGTCAACGGTACCGCATCCATAGCCGAGGTGGAAGGCCGGACATTGTTGGTCTCTGTCCTGCGCGACCAGTTTGACCTGACCGGCACGCATGTGGGGTGCGACACCAGCCAATGCGGCACCTGCATTGTCCATGTGGACGGAAAAGCTGTTAAATCCTGTACAATGCTGGCGCTGGAAGCCGACGGTGCCGTGGTCGACACGATCGAAGGCCAGGCCAATGCCGACGGGTCGCTGAACGTGATCCAACAGGCGTTTCAGGATCATCACGGTCTGCAATGCGGGTTTTGTACGCCTGGCATGGTGATGTCAGCGGCGGCGCTTTTGAAAGAGAACCCTATGCCGACCGAGACCGATATCCGCGAATATCTTGAAGGCAACATCTGCCGCTGCACCGGATATCATAACATCGTAAAGGCGATCATGGCTGCAAGCGGTCAGGACGTCGCCATCATCGCAGCCGAATGATCAAAACCGGGGCGTGGTAACAGGCCGCGCACCGGGTCCAACGCGGAGTGCTATGGTGCGCACCGCGGAGCTTTTTGGGAGGAAAACATGCCAAGGGATTCAGGCATTGGCACCAGCGCAAAGCGGCGCGAGGATGTACGGTTTCTGACGGGAACCGGCAATTACACGGATGACATCAATATGCGTGGTCAAGCCTATGTGGCGTTTTTGCGGGCCGATGTGGCGCATGCCAAGATCAACAGGGTCGACAGCAGTATCGCCGCCACAATGCCGGGTGTCGTGAAAATTTTTACCGGTGCAGATTTTGAGAGCGTCGGCAGTTTGCCCTGTGGCTGGCAGGTCACCGACCGCCACGGTGAACCGATGCAGGAACCGGCTCACCCGGTGATCGCCCGGGGTAAAATCCGCCATGTGGGCGAAATCATCGCTGCCGTTGTGGGCGATACCTATGAACAGGCGCGCGATGCTGCAGAGGCCATCGAACTGGACCTTGAAGAACTACCTGCCGTCATCGATATGAAGGCCGCTGTGGCCGACGGAGCGACCAAGGTGCATGACAATCTGGCATCGAACCTGTGTTATGATTGGGGCTTTGTTGAAGAAAACAAAGACGCAGTGGATGAGGCGCTAAGGAACGCCGCCCATGTCACTACCCTGGAATTGGTGAACAACCGGTTGGTTGCGAACCCGATGGAACCCCGCGTAGCGGTCGGTGATTTCAACCGGGCAACCGGCGACTCGACGCTCTACACTACATCGCAAAACCCACATGTAATTCGCCTGTTGATGGGCACCTTCGTTCTGGGCATACCAGAGCACAAGCTGCGCGTTGTGGCACCGGATGTTGGCGGTGGCTTTGGTACCAAGATCTTCCACTATGCAGAAGAGGCTTTTTGTACCTTCGCCGCCAAGGCATGCAATCGCCCGGTCAAGTGGACCTCGACCCGGTTCGAGGCGTTCATGTCCGATGCACATGGCCGTGACCACGTTACCAGGATCGAATTGGCACTGGACGCGCAGAACAACTTCACTGCGGTCCGGACCGAGACCTACGCGAACATGGGTGCCTATCTGTCGACCTTCGCGCCATCGA
>JACOMT010000245.1:0-2417 GCA_014623385.1 Paracoccaceae bacterium | reverse complement strand
TACGTGAACGTTAAAGCCGTTTTCACCAACACGGTGCCAGTGGACGCCTATCGCGGTGCCGGCCGTCCGGAGGCGACCTATCAGCTGGAACGCGTGATCGACAAAGCGGCGCGCGAATTGGGGGTGGATCCGATTGCTCTGCGCCGTCAGAATTTCATCACGGAATTTCCCTACGAAACGCCCGTCGCGGTGACATATGACACCGGCAATTACCATGGCACGATGGACAAGCTAGAAGAGATCGCGGACCTGTCGGGCTTTGCCGTGCGCCGCGCCGAAAGCAAGACCAAGGGAAAGCTGCGCGGTCTGGGCGTCAACTGCTACATTGAGGCTTGCGGCATCGCGCCATCGAACCTGGTGGGCCAGTTGGGTGCGCGTGCGGGGCTTTATGAAAGTGCCACAGTCCGCGTGAACGCCACCGGTGGCATCGTCGTGATGACCGGCTCGCATAGCCACGGACAGGGGCATGAGACGTCCTTCCCACAAGTCATTGCGGATATGATCGGCGTTAACGACAGCATGGTCGAGATCGTGCACGGCGATACTGCCAATTCGCCTATGGGCATGGGCACTTATGGCTCTCGCTCCATCGCGGTGGGTGGGTCGGCCATGGTCCGCGCGACCGAAAAGATCATCAATAAAACCAAGAAGATCGCCGCCCACCTGATGGAAGCATCAGAAGCAGATATTGAGCTGAAAGATGGTCGGTTCACGGTCGCGGGCACTGACAAATCAGTGGCTTGGAGCGATGTGACCCTGGCAGCCTATGTCCCACACAACTATCCACTGGATGAAATCGAGCCCGGATTGGAGGAAACGGCGTTTTACGACCCTGCGAACTTCACCTATCCGGCAGGTGCTTATGCCTGCGAGGTTGAGGTCGATCCAGACACGGGCAAGGTCAGCATTGAACGCTTTTCGGCTGCGGATGACTTTGGCAACATCATCAATCCGATGATCGTATCCGGCCAGGTCCATGGCGGGATCACGCAGGGCATTGGTCAGGCGATGCTGGAAAACTGCGTTTATGACCAAAATGGTCAGTTGCTGAGCGCATCCTACATGGATTACGCGATGCCACGTGCCGATGACGTGCCGTTCTACGCGGTGGATCACACCAGCCAAACACCCTGTACCCACAACCCGCTGGGCGTGAAAGGCTGCGGCGAGGCTGGGACCATCGGGTCACCACCGGCGGTGGTGAACGCGGTTGTCGACGCACTTCAATCGGCCGGTAAGAATGTCACCCATATCGACATGCCGCTGTCGCCGTCGCGCGTTTGGGAAGCTATGCAGGGATGATTTGAACGTGCATGTGCGAGGAACCAGCACCTCGCATTCCCCGGTGTATTTCCAACAGGAAAGAAGCAGGGACGTAGATCTCTGGTTTGGGAAGGAATGAAGAAATGTACAATTTCGAGTTTGAAAAGCCGAAAACGATCACAGATGCGGTCACAGCCCTTGCCGTTGAAGAGGCCCAAGCACTGGGCGGCGGTCAAACGCTGATCCCGACGCTGAAACAACGTCTGGCCAAGCCGTCGACATTGGTTTCGCTGACCGGGATTGCCGAAATGCAGGGCGTCTATATGGCCGATGATGGCGTACTGTGTATTGGCGGGGCAACCACGCATGCGACCGTCGCGGCAGATGTAACGGCGACGTATCCGGCACTGGCGGATATGGCCAACCACATTGGCGACCCGGCGGTGCGCAATCGCGGCACCATCGGCGGCAGCCTGGCCAATAACGACCCGGCCGCCTGCTACCCCGCCGCGGTGCTGGGCTCGGATGCCCAAATTATCACCACCGCCCGCACGCTCTCTGCCGCTGCCTTCTTTCAAGGGCTGTTCACCACCGCGCTTGAAGAGGGCGAACTCATCACCCAGGTGCGCTTTCCCATCCCTGAAAGGGCCGCCTATGCCAAGTTCGCCCAGCCGGCCTCGCGATTTGCCATGGTGGGGGTGTTTGTTGCCCGCTTTGCCACTGGCGTGCGGGTTGCCATAACTGGAGCCTCAGAAACGGGCGTCTTCCGCTGGGAGCAAGCCGAAACCGCCCTCACCGAAGCCTTTTCCCCGGCAGCGATTGAGCCGTTGTCCATCGCTGCGGACAATATGTTGAGCGACATGCATAGCAGTGCCGCCTATCGGGCGCATTTGGTCAAGGTGATGACGGCACGGGCTGTTGAGGCCGCCTGCTGAGCGGCAGGGCATCTGGGCGCACAGCATTGGGGTAGCGCCGGTGGCGGGCTTTGCTTCGCGCGGATGAGAGGGGGTGCCAAGCGGGCATGGAGCGTTCCTTAGGGAGCCGAGTGCCTAGGCACCAAGGGCTCCGCGGGATGGCTGGCATGCTTTGAAGGCAGTGCCGCCTATCGGGCGCATTTGGTCAAGGTGATGACGGCACGGGCTGTTGAGGCCGCC
>JACOMT010000244.1:1677-6650 GCA_014623385.1 Paracoccaceae bacterium | reverse complement strand
GACAAGGCTCTCTGCGTGGTCACCACCGTGAACGGGATCATGCGAACGGCCGCCCCCCGTCATCGATCCCCTCGTCATCGACCCCTGCGGGCTTCGGAACAACGCGGGGGCAGGCTGATTTCCAAACGCCATTCCGTTTGAGGGATTGGGCAATGCCTATGCCACGATGACGCGCCGCCCGATAGTCCGGGCTGGTCAAAACAAAACGCCCGACTGGCGCTGACGGTGACCGGGCAGAACCTGCGGGGAGCCGCAAACAGGATCATCCTCACCCCCACAAACACCGGCAATCGCCTAACCTAGACCACCAAAACCGCTTTGCCCGCTGTAAGGCCAGCGGGACCGGACTGAAGGACCCAATCAAAGCTTCCACCGAACATCACGCTTCATGCAGAGGTCTTGTTCAGGCGCGGGGACAAGGCGCGCAGATTGAGACATTGGAATCGGGGCGCATGTGGGAGGGGGGTACGCTGATGCTGTGTCGCGCAATGGGGGCCTGATTTTGCGCAGGATTGATCAGCCGGGGCGTGGTTCAGGGCATGCCTGAACTGGTTGAGTCAAATCTGGCCATAAGCCGTGTTAATTCGCTTGACCCTGTTCGTGAAACGGCCGACTCTGGCACCCCCGAGTAACTGGCAGAAGTGTTGGGCCGAACATGACGGAACCCTTGGTTTTTCTGCCCGGCATGATGTGTGACGCGCGACTTTATATGCCGCAATTGATACCCTTGTCGTCGGAACGGGCGGTGACCGTTGCCCCAATCACCCAAGGGGAGCGGGTGGAAGAGATTGCGTCCAATATCCTGACACAATTGCCGCGTCGGTTTGCGCTGGCGGGACTGTCGATGGGCGGTATCATCGCGATGGAAATCCTGCGCCGGGTACCGGATCGCATTACACGTCTTTGCCTGATGGATACGAACCCTTTGGCCGACCCCTCCGCGGCGGCGGCGGCGCGCGAGCCGCAGATTGCCGGTGCCCGGGCAGGGCGGCTGGCCGAGGTTGTACAGGATTGGATGCGCCCCGAATATTTGGCACCCGGGCCCCGGCATCAGATGGTTCTGCAACGCATGTACGCAATGGCCGCCGATCTGGGCCCCGAGGTTTTTATCCGCCAATCCCGCGCCTTGCAGCGGCGAGCAGATCAACAGGACACGTTGCGAACGTGCAGGGTTCCCACCATGATCCTGTGTGGGGAACATGACACGCTGACACCCGTCAAACGGCACCGTTTCATGGCCGAACTGATCCCAAATGCTGAACTACTCGTGTTGCCGGATGCCGGGCATCTGCCAACGCTGGAAACGCCGACGGTGACGCTGGATGCCCTGCGCGATTGGTTGAACATGTTGACGGTCCCGGGCTAGCGGGCAAGCGATCACACCCGACGCCGCACCGACGCCGCGCGTTCGGCATCGGTGAGGATATAGGGACAGTGGGATGGGTGCACGCCTTCGTGTCCTGATGAAACAGGGGACGCGATTTCGACCTGCCGGTGGCCCAGGCTGTCAGTGCCGTGCCCGGAACTATAGCACATCACGCGACCGGTGCCCCGATTGCATCAACCGCCATCCGGTTTCGTAGCAAAGGCTTTGGCCAAAATCGGGCTCAGCCCCCTCAGCCAGTACCCCGAGGATGAACAGACCACGGTTGGGCCAAGTATCGCAAATTTGGGGTGGTACCGTCACCATAGCTTTTTGTCCTTGCTCAGTGCAGAACCGCCAAATTGCCGCCGCCCTGATCAATAACCCCACAGGTCTGGCGCAATCCCCTGAGCAGGCCCCTAAATCGAAACTTCGGTTCCTGCCGGGCGGGGCTTGCCGAAATGACACCCCGCTGCCGCACAATCCGCACAGAACTGCGCGATGTGCATACCATCCTCGGTATGCATGCCCCCTGAGGTGGCCTGTCAAACTGCCACAGCGGTGGGTGGGGCGAAGCCGATCTAGGCTGCGGCACTCCTATTCACGGTGTTCGAGTTGATCCCGGGGTTGTTGGCGTCGATGAATTCCAAAACCAATGGTCGGATATTATCGCGCCAGCTACGCCCCGCAAAGATGCCATAGTGCCCTGCACCGGGTTCCAGATGGCTGGCTTTTTTGTAATCGGGCAGACCAGTGCACAGGTCCAACGCGGCCACACACTGGCCCGGGGCAGAGATGTCATCATTCGCACCCTCAACGGTCTTTACCGCAACGCTGGTAATCTTGCCAAGGTCCACTTTGCGCCCGGCAACCACAAATTCGTTCTTTGCGATTTCACGGTTTTTGAAAATGCGTTCGACCGTCGACAGATAAAATTCCGCCGTCATGTCCATGACAGCAAGGTATTCATCGTAAAAGCGGTTGTGTCTGTCCCGGTCCGATGCTGCACCGCGTGCGACGCGACCGATCTGGTCCATGAAAGATTTGCTGTGGCGTTCGGCGTTCATCGACATGAATGAGGCGAGTTGCAGCATGCCGGGATACACCTTGCGCCCCGGCCCATGGTTGCGCGGCGCCCGAAATCCGTCACCTCGGTCGGGGTCGCGTCCGGGTCGATGGGGCCGCCGATCAACGTGAGTGTCCGGGGCTGTGCCTTGGGGTCCTCTTCGGCAAGGTACGCCGTCGCAGCCAGTGTGAGCGGGGCTGGCTGGCAGACGGCAATGACATTTGTATCGGAGCCCAGTTGGCGCATACACTCAACAAGGTAGAGGGTGTAATCCTCAATATCGAATTTGCCTTTGGACACGGGGATGTCGCGTGCGTTGTGCCAGTCGGTTACATAGATATCGCAATCAATCAGCAGAGATTTCACGGTGCTGCGCAACAGGGTGGCATAGTGCCCGGACATAGGTGCCACCAGCAATACTTTGCGCGGCACAGGTGCCCGGCCGTTGACACGGAAATGGATCAGGTCGCCAAACGGGCGTTTGATGGTCGTTTCCACCTGGATCAGATGATCCCGGCCGTCTTCTAAGGTGATGCTGTCAATACCCCAATCCGGTTTCACAATCATACGTTTGAAGGTGCGCTCTGTCACTTCGCCCCAGGCGGTCATCCAGGTCAGCACTGGATTGGGGAATATAGCGAACAGGGGGTACGAGGCTAGCGACAGTGCAGATGCGCCCAACCATTGGTTGGTATTGCGCATCGTTTCCATTAGATCGTAACTTACCATATAGCGCATTTTGGTTCTCCTTGTTATACTGCTATGTGTTGGGCCTTTGGTTGCTTGCCCCTGTGACAATGCACTGTGACAATGGCGAAATTATTCTGCATCGCAGCACGGTATGAGGGAACCCTTAAGATGACAACAGTTGAAAATAGCGATAACCAGCTTTGTGGTGAACATGTTGAACGCCTTACAGAAAATTTGCGCAAGATAGAGGATCTATCGCAGCGGCTGGTTAACATCATGTCTAATAAGCGCCCCGATAATCCGTCGTTGAACGGCCCGAATCAAGAACTTTTTGCGCGCGCAGCAATGGCTTATTGGTCCGAGGTTATGCAAAATCCCGCCAAGGTTCTGGAACATCAGATCGAATATTGGGGCAAATCGGTTATGCATTTTGTCAAAGCACAGCAAGCTTTGGCAAAGGGCAAGTTGCAGCCACCGGCCGAACCGGGCCCCAAAGACCGCCGCTTTGCCAATCCGTTGTGGGATACGCACCCGTATTTCAACTTCCTCAAACAACAGTACCTGATTAATGCCGCCGCTATCGAACAGGCGGTCGAGGATATCGATGATCTGGAACCGGTTGACAAAAAGCGGCTGGCCTATTTTTCCAAACAGATCGTCGCACTGATGGCACCGACAAACTTTCTGGCGACAAACCCGGATGCTTTGGGAAAGGCGGTGGCAACCGATGGCCAATCGCTGGTGCAAGGGCTGGAAAATCTAGTTGCAGACCTTGAGGCCAATGATGGGGCACTAGTCGTGCGACTAGCTGATGAGTCGGCCTTTGAAATCGGCGGAAATATTGCGACCTCACGCGGCAAAGTCGTGTATCGGAACCGCATGATGGAATTGCTCCAATACGAACCCACAACAAAACAGGTACATCTTATTCCCTTGGTCTTGTTTCCCCCTTGGATCAACAAATACTATATTCTCGACCTCAAGGCACAAAACAGTTTTGTCAAATGGATAACCGAACAGGGGTATACCCTGTTTGTCGTCAGCTGGATCAACCCGGACGAAACCTATGCCGATACCGGGCTTGAAGACTACGTCCAGGACGGTTACCTGACCGCGATTCGCAAGGCAAGGGCCATCACAGGTCAGAATGAAATTAACGCAATCGGGTATTGTATCGCGGGTACGGTGCTGGCACTGACCCTGTCGCTGATGAAGCAGACCGGCGACACATCGGTCAAAACGGCGACGTTCTTTGCGACCCTGACCGATTTTGACGATCAGGGGGAATTCACCCCCTTTCTACAGGATGATTTCATCGATGGGATTGAGGCGGAAACCACCGACAAGGGGATTCTGCCATCCTACATCATGGCCCGGACCTTTTCGTTCCTGCGGTCTAACGACCTGATTTTTAGCCCCGCCATTCGTAGCTATATGATGGGCGAAGCACCGCCTGCCTTTGACCTTTTGTACTGGAACGGAGATGGTGCCAACTTGCCGGCAAAAATGGCGATGCAATATCTGCGCGGTTTGTGTCAGCGCAACGAATTCGTTGGTGACGGGTTTGAATTAATGGGTCACACCCTGAACGTGGCAGAAGTGGAGGTACCGATTTTTGCCGTCACATGTGAAACCGACCACATCGCAGCCTGGAAGGACTGTTATCGCGGCGTCCAGATGATGGGTGCCCGCAACAAGACCTTTATCGTGTCGGAATCGGGCCATATCGCCGGGATTATTAATCCGCCCGGCAAGAATAAATACGGCCATTACACAAACAAAGCGTTGACGCTGGGCGCAGATGACTGGATGGCCCAGGCGGAATTCCACGAAGGGTCGTGGTGGCCGCGCTGG
>JACOMT010000244.1:0-1553 GCA_014623385.1 Paracoccaceae bacterium | reverse complement strand
TATGATGAGCATGTTCCCGGTTGATACCACAGCCTTGGGCGACGCGTTCAAAACAACCGCAACGCTGAACGAAAAACTATCGGGTGTTGCCCTGGAAGCCGCCCAAAAGTCGACCGAGATCTCGTCGGCTTGGGCCAAGGACACCCTGTCGAAACTGTCAGAAATGTCGAAAGCCAAGACAGAGTCGGCAGACTACGCCAAAGCGATGGCCGATTTTGCCAGCACATCGACAGAAGTTGCCGCCGAGCATATGGCTGCCTTTGCCGAAATCGCCAAAAAAGTTCAAGTGGACACCGTTGAACTGATGCTGGCTGTAGGCAAGGACTTTACCGAAGACGCGACCGCCGCCGTCAAAAAAACGACGCACGAGGTCACCGCAGCTGCCAAAAAAGCAGCCGCGAAGTAAAGTCCAGGGGGGACATACCCACCTCTCCTTTGGGTGCATTATATGGGCGAGCCTGCTGACAGGCTCGCCTTAAGTCGATGCTCGATGCGCCTTGCGCCACATGGCATCCAGCGTGTCGATTTCGTCCGTGTCCAGCGCCATACCGCTTTCCCAATAGCGACCTGATGCAACGAAATATCCCAACGACTCTTCCCGCGCTAACACCGCCTGATAGGCGGGATGGTTCAACAAAACCATATGGTTGATGGGTTCAGGTGCCTCTGGCGTGGTGCGTGGAAAAATCAAACGTGTCTCAGTACCTGAAAGGTTCGCGCATTGGCACCCGGTATGCGCCGCCATCAGCATCAGCCGGGCAGATTTTGCCTCTAGATCGCGCAGTGTGATATCGGCGCGCAAGGGGTCTGCGGTACCTGTGCCATAAAAATGTGTGTTGCCGGATTTGGGATAAACCATGTCACAACCAAAAAACGCCAGTACCCTGGGTTTTAATGCCGACAAGGCCCAATACCCGGCGGTAAAGGCCATCGTCCCGCCCGCATAAATAAATCCCCCGTACCGGTTCTGATGCGGAACATAATCGGATGCTTGCACAATCTTCTGGGTTGACCCCGCCATATTGGGACGGTTTTTTGGGGGAAAATCCTCGGGATGGATCAGGTAGTCCCAATCGGGTCGAACCCGCCAAGCGTTGTTTATTGCCACAATTACGTCAAATGACGCACGAGACCACTTTGCGGCTTCAATGGCTGCAGGCCCGCTGCCAAGAATTAGAACGTTGTGTGTCATGCCACCCTTGCTGTTATGTTGCCGGGTTATCGATTACAGCGGGGATAGCGGATATTCCCCGAATAGCAATGGGGCTCTTGCCAATGCAATAGAATAAACCGAACGCCCCATATGGCAAAGGGAACCGGGACGATGTTCCAGCTGCGCAAAATACCCGATGCTGTAGTCTTTCTTTTTGTTCTGTGCTCGCATAGTCTTTTGCTGTACTGCTGTATCTTGGGAGGATGAGGATTGAGCACAACCCCGCCGCCGCCGCTATTGATCAAACGGTATGCCAGCCGCAGGCTGTATAATACGGAGACAAGCGATTATGTCGCGTTGGAAGACATTGCCGGATTTATTCGGGAAGGGCGCGAGGTTC
>JACOMT010000243.1 GCA_014623385.1 Paracoccaceae bacterium | reverse complement strand
CCGGGTCCAGCCATCCTTGTCAAGTGCCTCGATTTCAGCCCCGGCATCGAGCAATGCCATCACCGTTTCCGCGGTGCCTTCTTTTACCGCCCGGTGCAACGGGGTTTCGTCGTCGTTGTCGCGCACATTCGGGTCGGCCCCGGCGTTCAGCAGCGCCACCACCATTTCCGGGGTGCCCCACCTTGCCGCCACGTGCAACGGGGTCCAGCCGTAGTACTCGGTGCGCGCCTCGATCTCGGCCCCGGCATTCAGCAATGTGATCACCGTTTCCAGGGTGCCCCATCTTGCCGCAAAGTGCAGCGGGGTTCTGCCGTACTCGGTGCGCGCATTCGGGTCGGCCCCGCGGGTCAGGCAGGTTGCAACATCCGCTGCCGTGGCGGTTTTAAAGAACGTCCTGGTGTTCCAGCCGGCGCAATCCGGTTGTGCGTGGGCGGAGGCGGATAAGAGGGTGAGGGCCAGCACCGCCATGGCGATGATGCCGACGGGTCGGGCCGGGCCCCGCGCGGTTCCCCATGCGTGCCGGGGGCGGCACCGGCGTTCGTGTTTTTTGGTACTCATCTGTTGACCCCTGTTGACCTCGATTCTGCCTGCTGCGCAATACATGCACGGGGTGCGCGTGGCTGGTCAACCCCGCATCGGCCACCCCAGCAGGCGCAATTCCGTGGCGACCGGGACGGTCAGAACCCCAATTTGTCGCGCATAAAGGCCAGGGCCACGTCCAACCCATCGGGGGCAATGCCGTGACCGGTACCGTCCATAATATGGGCAAAGACATCCTGAAACCCGGCCTGTTGCAGTGCTTGGGCAGCCGCATGCAGGGATTGCGGCGGTACCACATCATCCGCGTCTCCATGCACCAACAGGACGGGCATTCGGCTGACCACCTCATCGGCCAGCATCTCTGGCCGCAATAGCTGTCCGGAAATCGCAACGATCCCCGCCACCGGATCCTCGCGGCGCGGGGCGATATGCAGGCTCATCATCGCGCCCTGGGAAAACCCGAACAACGCCACCTGTTCCGGCAACATGTTTTCGTCCACCATCAGCGCGTCCAGAAACGCATTGAGATCGTCAACCGCCGCGTCCATGCCGCGCGCGGATTCTTCCTCGCTGGATGCATCGAGCCAGGGGATCGGAAACCACTGAAACCCGGACGGGGTACCGGGTACCGATTCCGGTGCATCCGGTGCGATAAATACCGTATCCGGCAAATGTTCGCTCAACGGCTCGGCCAGGCTCAATAGGTCTGCGCCATTCGCCCCATAGCCGTGCACGAACAAGACAGCGGATCGCGGGTCGCCTGATAGGGATGCCTTGCGTCCAGCCCTCAATACTCTGGTCATCGGATGCCTTCCCTATCTTTGGCGACGCGGTAATAGGCCCACAAAAGCCGCGCGGCGACAGACCGCCAGGGCCGCCAGGCTTCGGCCATCTTGCGCAGATCCTTTTCGCGCGGCCGCCGGGGCAAGTCAAAGAGAATGCGCGCGGATTCCTGCAATGCCAGGTCACCGGGCGCAAAAACGTCCGCCCTGCCCAGCGAAAACATCGCATAAATTTCCGCTGTCCACACACCAACGCCCGGAACCTGTGTCAGCGTGGCGATCACATCCTCCGTTGGTGCCCCACGCAACGCTTTGAAATCGATCCGTGCCTCAGCCAACGCGCGGGCATAGCGGATTTTTTGCCGACTGATCCCCACGGCCCGCAACTCGGCATCACTGGCCCGCATAATGTTGCGCGGACCGGTCAGCCGTGCCTTTTGCATCCGGTGCCAAATAGCGGCAGCGGAGGCAGTGCTGACCTGTTGGCTGACAATCGCGCTGAGCAATTCGGCAAACCCGTCCGGTTTCCGGCGCAACGGCAAGGGACCGGTTTCAGCCAACGCACCCGCCAGTCGCGGATCCAGTGCGGCCAGATACGCCGCACCCTCGGCCACACAGGTCGGGGTTTCGATGATCCGGCCCACGGTCATGCGCCCATCATCCAATCCATGGCCGCGCCCGGCGTTTCAAAGCGTGCTCCCACCGGTTACGGCAGCGTAGTGCGGTCAGGCCCGGCTGTTGTGCCGCTGCCAGCCTGGCAAAGCCGGGGGCACTACCCAAATTCTTGTAAAATAACAGGCCAATCCGGTGATGCCGCATCAGCGCAATCTCGGCCCCAACCGAACACAGGCCCGCGCCAACAGTTCGTATCGCCCCCTGTATCGCGTCCCCTGTATCGCGTCGGCAACGTCCGGGGGCAAAGGGTCGGGCCACAATTGGCCCAGGACCAGCCTGGCCAGAACCCCCTCCCAAAAGGTCGGGTAACAATGGCCACCAGATCATGACAAACACCCGCTGCCCTGATACGATCATGTGCCCCTATGTGCCCCGCAGCCGCAACATCCACGGTCTCGCCCCATTGCCCCCGGCTTTGGCAATACAGGTCAAACGTGACAGCCATGCGCGAGACAGTTCAGCCAGCGCGCAAATCCGGGATCTGCGATGGCCCATTCTGGCCACAAAAGGAACTAAAGGATGCGCGGCATCTATGCCATGGGTGACCACGCTTTCTACCAGAACATGGGCAAAGGCATCCGCCCCACAAAATCCCCCGATCCGCGCAGACACGGACCATGACGGCATCGCGTGACCGGGTTAACCGGTAAGCAACAGACCATGGCGCAAAGCGGTCGTAGTGCGAAACATGTCCGTGACCATACGCACACAAGACCTGCGTTCAACCCGCTTATCCCCGCTGCCCCAGCCAGATCACGATATAACCACGCTGCATATGTCGATGAATATGTCGATGGCACTGGTAAATGGGCGAACAAAGCGCAACAACACCAGTTCGGCTTGGCCCCGGGCGATCCCGGGCGCACCAGCGCCGATGATATTCATGATTGGCGGGCTTCTTGCCGGTCAGTCCCTGGTGGCTAGCGCCCGTTTCGTCACCTTGGCCAAATTTCACTGATCAGTCCAGGGTCAATGCCAATGGTACCCCCTGATTGATGCTTATGCAGCGATTTGGCCGATACGTGGGGGGCTTTTTCGGCACGCCAGACTGGGCAATGGGTGGCACGGTTGGGGAACGGTTCCGTTTAAGATGCAGGTGTTCGGGTCACAAACGGGTGGGGGCTTGCCCCAGGCGCGTGACCGGGCGATGCTGCTGGGGGCCTTAACATTCAACCGACGACGCGAATTGGAAAAGCTTTCGAACAGCACCGCACTAATTTTGGTGCGTCAAAATCCAAAAACCAATCGATTCCAGCCGGATTCGAGCGGGAACACACCCTGGATCGTTCCGCGAAACGGACAGGACAGGTAGGTGCCGCTGACCCGCGCCCCGGTTCGCACGGTTTTTGATCGCGGCGCAACAAGCCATACCAATGCGTCACGTGTTCCAGCGCTATGGAATGGGTCAGATTCTCGCCCCGTTCCGATCAGATGATCCGCAGCTGGCGCGCCTCGGCAAGTGTTGGAAAGGACTTGGTCATCGCCGTCCCTTTCCAGGTAATCGGCGGTTATGACCCGGTGGCCAATTCTTTCGCCACATATTTGAACATATCCCGATCTCTGTTCTGCCATGACGCACAAGACCTGGATGAGGCTTGCATTGCCATACGCACGACAGGCGGGCATGTATAGGATCGGTCGATCATCATTACAGCACTTTCCGGGGGCGGATGCCAGGTGGAGCTGCAATCATGCACCGATGAGCCCGAAACAGACCCGCCATCAGGGGGCCGGACCGTGAGGCACATCTGCAATCGGCCTTGGCGTAGCGGGCTGTGCTTGAGAGGGCCCGAATACCTCCATTTGCCCGCGTGCGGAGACTCAACCCGATTTATTCTTGAGTGCATGCAGTTCAGCACCTCCACCAACCGCCGCTTCTTCTCTATCAGCTCGTCTATTGTCGCGGTCTTGCGGTCAAGAAAGTCCGCAATCCGGCCCTGGGTTGCAAGGTCGGGAA
>JACOMT010000242.1 GCA_014623385.1 Paracoccaceae bacterium | reverse complement strand
CGAAGCGCCCAAGGATCAGGCCCGCCATCACCTCCATAAGAGCGGCGATGTGGTCCTCGGGCTCCTTGACTGCAGGATCGCGTTCGACGCCCAGCGCGCGCAGGTCGTGGCGCAGCCGCGCCAAGGGCTTCTCATGTAGAAAACCGGTCAGGTAATAGGAAGCGAAGGGTACGAGCTCACCGCGTCCCAGCCCGATGAAGATCTGGTGATATTCTTCGCCGACGGCCTGTGGATCGGCCTGGCGTGCGGCTGCAGCCAAGGCCGCTACCGCCTCGCCGAAGGCGCCTGCCTCACCGGTCGCTGCGCCTAGCCGCTGCAGCGTTTTCGGCGGCGGCGGTCCGGCAAGCAGACAGCCCATCAGGCTGTAGATCTCAGCCCGTTGGCCTTCCACGTCTTCGATAAGCGTTTCTGCGCTCCGATTCATCCCTGTTCCGCTCAGGTAACGATTGCCTTCACGGTGTTTTTTCTTCTTATGACATAGGGCTTACCCGCCGGCAAGTCAAAAGTCAAAGGATTTTATCAGTAAGCCGACTCTTTATCCGGTTATCCGGGATCGGCGCCGCTACTTGCGAATCGATCGCAAAATAACGCACAAGACAACAGACCGCGAGAAGCGGCGAAGCACAGGATTCTTATCTAGCCTATTCCATAACAATTCTGGGCGCCCGGTCCGCCGCCATCTCTTGTTCTTCCGACAGCCGCGCTTGCAGCTGCCCGGCGATCTTGCGGTAGATCAGGGCATGGTCCCCCGCCGGCTCTGCGATCGTCACCGGAGTGCCGGAGTCGGACCTGGCCCTAATCTCCATATGCAGCGGCACGGCGCCCAGGAAGGGAACGCCGAGCCTCTCAGCCTCCGCTTCCGCGCCGCCGTGTCCGAAGATATCGGAGCGCTCGCCGCAGCTGGGGCAGAGGAAGTAGCTCATGTTCTCGATAATGCCCAGCAACGGCACCTCCACCTTGCGGAACATGTTGAGCCCCTTGCGGGCATCGATCAGCGCCAGGTCCTGCGGCGTCGAGACGATGACCGCACCTGCCAGCGGCACCTGCTGGGCCATGGTCAACTGCGCATCGCCGGTGCCCGGCGGCATATCCACGACGAGCCGCCAGATCATCGGCGTGTCCTCCTCCACCAGGAAGCCCATCGACATGACCTTCAAGCCATAGCCCTCCAGGGGCTTGAGGACATTGCCGGCAGTCGGCTGCGGCCGGCCGGCGATGCCGAGCAGGCGCGGCACCGAGGGCCCGTAGATGTCGGCATCCAGCACCCCGACTGCCAGACCCAGCGCCTGCAAGC
The DNA here is from genome assembly GCA_014623385.1 of Paracoccaceae bacterium. Taxonomy (GTDB): domain Bacteria; phylum Pseudomonadota; class Alphaproteobacteria; order Rhodobacterales; family Rhodobacteraceae; genus JACOMT01. The sequence continues at coordinate 2,480 of JACOMT010000242.1, read as the reverse complement.
CCAGGGCCAGATTGACCGCGGTGGTGGATTTGCCCACACCGCCCTTGCCCGAAGCTACGGCGACGATCGCCTCGACCCCGGGTAGGCCGGCCTTTTGCGCCGGCTGCGTGCCGGCCTGGACCTTGTCTGTTTGGGTCTTGTCTGCTGGGGCCCTGCCCGACTGCATCGGCGGCGGCAGGCTGCTGTGCTGCGCTGCCGTCGGCGCAGGCCGCACGGGGGCACCGCTGTGCGCGGTCAGAACGATGCCGGTGCCGGTGACGCCGGGCAGATCGCGAACCACCTGCTCGGCAGCCTGGCGTAAGGGCTCCAAGGCACTGGCCCGCTCCGCCGGCACGGTGATGGAGAAGAAGACCTGCCCCTCCGCGATCGCGATCTCGGACAGCAGTCCCAGATCGACGATGTTACCGTCGCGGTCGGGCCCCTTCACCCGGCGCAGTGCCGCCTCGATCTCTGCCTTGGTCACCTCCGCCATTGCACCTTATCCTCCACATCCGCGGCCGGCCTCCGGCAAGGGCAGGCACTCGCTCTACGCGCTTCCGCTATCGAAGCAAAATGGCCGGAAGGCGGAAGGCATTCAATGGTGCTTATCCCGGGGAGGTCAGCCGGCGAAGGCTCCTTGGCGCTTGCGCGGGCGCGGTGTTTCAAGCCGTTGCGCGCGCTTCGCGCAAGGCTCGGCCGAACAGGTAGCCCGTCACCCTGTTCCGTATCTCCGCGTCGGCCAGAATAATGTCGCGCATTTCCCTATCGTCCCGGAACATGCGGATCATCCCCTCGAATAGGGCTTTATCGTAGGCTGAGCGCACAACGTCCGGGGATTGTTGCGCAGCATCGCACGCATGTCGTCATCGAGGATCTGCGGATTCACCGCCTCGATTCTCGCCATATGGGCTTCTGTGAACTGGGTGCCATGCCGTTCGTTGAAGGCCTCGATGATCTCCGATAGTTCCTTTTTCTCGTCTTCGCTGTAGGGATTGGCGCCAAACTCGCCGATGGCGGCAAGCTCTGTGGTATCGCCCGGAGCGAGCGACGCGCTGCCCTGCTGCTTCCGGTCTAGCTTGAAGGTTTGCAGGCGAAGCATGTCGTCGGTGATCTCGATTTCGGGCGGAAGCTCGCGGTTCGGCAGCAAGCGGGAAAGCCAGGCGCCGTAGGCGGCGAGTTTTTCGAGACCGGTGTCGTCGAGCCGGACGATCTGGGCGATGAAGGCATAGAAGCGGTTGAAGCTCTTCAGGAGCTGGCGGAACTCTTCCTGCCGTCCCTCGTCGTCGGCCTCGAAGCGGGCAACCGCCTGCCGCACAAGCCCTTCGAGGCGTGGCCTGTCTGCGGTGTCGAGCGGTCCCTTGAAGTAGGTCCGGGCAAAGCGCTCAATCTCGTCCTTGCCGAGGTAGCCGAATTTGAACAGCCGCCCTTCCAGATCGTAGATCAGATTGGGATCCGACAGCGCCTCGACGGCGGTCGCTTCGTTGAAGCCCTTCAGGGCCTCTTCGGTCAGCGTCAGCATACCCCCCCGTCCCGCAGGCGGGGTCGTAGACCTGACGGATGATGCCACGCCCCGTCAGCTTTGCATCGTCGTTGGCGATCAGCAAATCGACGATCAGGCGGATCACCTCGCGCGGGGTGAAGTGCTCCCCCGCGGTCTCGTTGGAGATCTCCGAGAAGCGGCGGATCAGTTCCTCGAACAGATAGCCCATATCGAGATTCGAGATGCGGCTGGGGTGCAGATCAATCGCACAAAAGCGCTCGAAAACCTTCCAGAGGATACCGCCCTCCTGCAAGCGCTTCAGCTGGTCGGTGAAGAGGAACTTATCCAGGAAAATGTCGCGGACGTTACCCGAGAATTTGGTAATATAGTCCAGCAGGTTGTCGTGGAGCCGGCCCGGATCTTGACCGCGCAGCTTGCCGAAGGTGAAGCGGGAGAGATTGTAAAGCCGCAAATCCTGGCCGGCCGGACCGCTGGCAGCCTCAAACAGGATATGGTCGCACGTAGCTTCGTCCACCCCCTCCGGCAAGGATGCATAGGCGCCCAGGACCGAATCCTTGGAGCCTTCGAGGATGCAATCCAGGCGGCGCAGCACGACGAAGGGCAGGATTACCTTGCCGTAGTCCGATTGCTTGAAATCGCCGCGCAATATGTCGGCGATGGACCAGACAAATCCGCTTAGGCTCTTAATGTCCTCGTTGGACATGAAAGCTGCTCCCCCTTTTCTCAACCTTAAGCCGCAGGTCAAGATGCCCGCATCTTCTATGCGGTCAGGCCGGCGGACGGACTGCCGCCGGGTGACGCGCTTTGCCGGAGACATAAAGCCTTAGACATACGAGCTCCCCGCCGCAGGGTCCAGCCGCCGCCTTGCGGCGTGACCCGGGAGCCTGGCCGGGCTGCACGGTTGAAAGCAGCGCTCCGGCCTGCCAAGTCGAGCCGGCAGCCTTTGCCAGACGGGACCGTTTCAGCTCCGGTAAGGGGACGCGGGCCTGCGGCCGCTACC
>JACOMT010000241.1 GCA_014623385.1 Paracoccaceae bacterium | reverse complement strand
GAGTTGGAAGAGATCCTTTCCCTATCCGACCGGATCGCGGTAATGTTTGACGGCCATGTCATGGGCGAACGCCTGCCCGGTCAGACAAATGAAAAAGAACTGGGCCTTTTGATGGCCGGTATCAGCCAAGAGGCAGCCTGAGGTCGGGGTGATTGATTGACTGGGGCAATGAAACCGGTTCTTGACCATGCGGGATCAATCTGTAACTGGAGCCGATGTGCGCTCCGATGTGGATCTGGCAAAACAGGAAATTCGGCTGCCGACCGCCAGGATGCGCACAGGGATCTCTATCCTCATCGCGGAAACAGCCAAAATCAACAGCAAAAACCACTGGTATCCTTTTGTCATTGGGTCGGGTGTGACCCTGGCGATTGTCGCAATAACCAACCTGTTCATCTGACCCCCGAATTGGCATAAGTCATCTGATGGATGTGATACCCAAATGGGCCGACGTGGTCCTTATTCCGCTGATCAGCCTGGTTTTGGCCGCGCTTATTTCGGCCCTGGTCGTTCTGGCCATCGGTGAACACCCGGTAGAAGCCGTCAAGCTGATGGTCACCGGTGCGCTGGGCTCCACCTATGGCTGGGGCTATACGCTTTACTACGCCACAAACTTTATATTTACTGGGTTGGCCGTCGCAGTGGCCAGCCATGCCGCGCTTTTTAACATCGGTGCCGAGGGTCAGGCACTGTTGGGCGGGCTGGGCGTGGCACTTGTCTGTCTCTTCATTCCATGGCCGCATTGGACGCTGGCCCTGATCGCGGCTGGCCTGTCTGCGGCGGCATTCGGCGCGCTTTGGGCGGCGATCCCGGCCTATCTACAGGCCAAACGCGGCAGCCATATCGTGATCACCACGATCATGTTCAACTTTATCGCCGCGGCTGTGCTGAACTATGTGCTGGTCAACGTCCTGAGACCCAAAGGCGCGATGGACCCCGCCACCGCCCGATTCACCGAACACGTTCATCTTCCTACATTACATGAAATGCTCGCCCCGCTGGGCATCGCTTTTTCCAGGGCCGCCCCGGCCAATGTCAGCCTGATCATCGCGCTGTTGGCCTGCTTCGGTGTTTGGTTGCTTATCTGGCGCACGTCGCTCGGCTATGAAATACGCGCGTTCGGCAAATCGGAACCGGCGGCCCGCTATGCCGGGATCTCGTCGGTCAGAATCATTATGATCGCGATGCTGATCTCCGGGGGCCTTGCCGGGCTAATGGCCATCAACAATGTCATGGGAGAGGCCGAACGGCTGGTTCTGAACGCCACAGAAGGTGCTGGGTTTATCGGGATCGCCGTTGCCCTTATGGGGCGGAATCATCCGTTTGGCGTCCTCCTGGCTGCAATCCTGTTTGGGTTTCTGTATCAAGGCGGTGCTGAGCTGGCCCTGTGGATGTCGATCCCGCGTGAATTGGTCGTTGTCATCCAAGCCTTGGTCATTCTCTTCACTGGGGCGTTGGACAATATGGTACGCATGCCTTTGGCATGGATGATCCTGGCGATGCAGCGAGGGAACCGCTGATGGATTTTCTGACAATCGTTCAGGTGCTCGACAGCACAATCCGCCTGTCCACGCCGCTTTTGTTGGCTTGCCTGGCCGGGCTTTTCAGCGAACGGGCCGGTATCTTTGATATCGGGCTGGAGGGAAAGATGCTGATGGCGGCGTTTTTCTCCGCCGCCGTGGCGGCGTTGACCGCCTCTGTCTGGTTGGGTCTGACGGCCGGGATTGCGGCCGCTCTGGTGCTCAGCGGGCTGCATGGTCTGGCCTCGATCACCTTTCGTGGTAACCAGCTGATTTCCGGCGTGGCGATCAACTTTCTGGCTGCAGGCCTGACCGTACTGATTGCCCAGGATTGGTTTCAACAGGGTGGCCGCACGCCGCAGCTGACCAATGGCGGGCGGTTTGGACCCATCACATGGCCCTTTGCCCAGGCCCTGGCCGATGTTCCCGGCCTTGGTCCAATCTATGCCGAACTGCTCTCGGGTCATTCGATCCTGGTCTATGTCGCCTTTGCCATGGTACCGCTCAGCTCTTGGGTCCTGTTTGGCACACGGTTTGGACTGCGCCTGCGCGCGGTGGGGGAAAACCCGGCGGCGGTGGACACGGCCGGGATTTCCGTGATCGGCCTACGGTATGCGGCCATCGTCATCTGCGGCGTTCTGTGTGGCATTGCCGGAGCGTATCTTGCCACCGGTCTGCAGGCCGGGTTTGTCAAGGACATGACCTCGGGCCGGGGCTATATCGCGCTGGCTGCGTTGATCTTTGCCAAATGGTGGCCCTGGCATGCGCTTTATGCCTGTTTGCTGTTTGGTCTATTGCAGGCCATCGCCCTACGGTATCAGAACATTGACCTGGGCGGCATCGTGATACCGGTTCAGGTGATGGATGCCCTGCCCTACATCCTGACCGTCGTCATTCTGGCCGGATTTGTTGGCAAAGCCATTCCACCCCGCGCGGGCGGCGAGCCCTATGTGAAAGAACGCTGACCGGGCTGCGCGCCATCCGCATCTGGACATTCCAGGGTCAATACGGCTTAATCTGGATCCAGGGCCGGACAACCTTGCAAGGACACCCCATGCAAATTTACCTTCCCATTGCAGAAGTGTCGGTAAACGCCCTCCTTCTGCTGGGATTGGGCGGGATGGTCGGAATTTTGTCGGGCATGTTCGGTGTGGGCGGCGGGTTTTTAATGACCCCGCTTTTGTTCTTNNNGCCGTAGCGACAGAGGCCAATCAGATCGTCGCCTCCTCCTTTTCGGGCGTTTTGGCGCATTTGCGACGCAAAACAGTCGATTTCAGAATGGGGTTCGTCCTGCAAATCGGTGGCCTGATCGGCGCGGCCCTGGGGGTGGTCGTGTTCAACTATCTCAAGGCTCTGGGCCAGGTCGATCTATTGGTGCGTTTGTGCTACGTCGTGTTTTTGGGCGTGGTCGGTAGCCTGATGTTTATCGAAAGCCTGAACGCCATCCGCAAGGCCCGCAAGAACCCGAACGCGCCCACTGCCCGACGGCGACAGCGCGGTTGGGTGCATGTGCTGCCCTTTAAAATGCGCTTCCGAACCTCCGGCCTTTATATCTCGATGATCCCGCCGGTCCTTGTCGGGGTCGTGGTCGGGATTTTGGCGGCGATTATGGGCGTCGGGGGTGGATTCATTATGGTCCCCGCGATGATTTACATCCTGGGCATGCCAACCAAGGTGGTTGTCGGTACCTCGCTGTTTCAGATCATTCTGGTCACAGCATTTACGACCCTGCTGCACGCGACCACCAACTACACCGTCGATGTGGTTTTGGCGGTTTTGCTCCTGGTTGGTGGCGTCATCGGTGCCCAGATCGGCACCCGCATCGGGGTCCGGCTAAAGGCTGAGCAATTGCGCGTATTGCTGGCGGCTATGGTGTTGTTGGTTTGTGGGAAACTGGCCCTGGATCTGCTGCTGCAACCGGCAGAACTGTACTCCCTTGGCACGGTTGGGGATCACTGACATGCGGTGGTTTCTGGCCCTTGTGCTGGTTCTGCTGCCCTTGACCACATCAGGCGAAGAGGTTGTTCTCGGCCTCAGCCAGGATCGCGTGGCCATCACCACCAGCTTTGACGGGTCCGAGATTCTGATCTTTGGCGCGGTGAAACGGGAAACCAAAATACCCGATGGCCCCCCGCTGCAGGTCGTCATAACGGTCGCGGGCCCTTCTGGGCCGGTAGTCGTCCGGCGCAAGGAAAACCGGTTTGGTATTTGGGTCAACACGGACGCGGTCGAGCTGGATGCCGCCCCTAGCTTTTACGCCGTTGCCACAACCGCACCACTATCACAGATTTTATCGGATACTGAAGATCTGCGGCACAAAATCTCGATCAACCGCGCGATCCGCTTTGTTGGTGCACCACAGGATATTCCGGATACCGCGCTCTTTACCGATGCGGTTATCCGCATTCGCCAGGCGGCCGGGCTCTACCAGGTACTCGATAACAACGTGGCACTAGATCAGCAAACCCTGTTTCGGACTTCGATTGAAATGCCTGCAAACCTGACCGAAGGCGATTATTCCACACGGATTTTTTTGACCCGGGATGGCCAGGTCGTGTCGCATTACGAAACGGTCATCAATGTCGAAAAAGCCGGTCTGGAACGGTTTCTGTTCACCCTGTCGCGGCAACAACCGTTGCTCTATGGGCTAATGTCGCTAGCCATTGCGATCATCGCCGGTTGGGGTGCTTCGGCGGCATTCACCTTGCTACGCAATCAGTGACCCAGCGGGGCCCGGCAGCCCCCAATAAAAAGGACATTCTGGGACATCCCGGTCGCCATGATCTTCATGAATTGCACATTCGCTCCCGGATTCCCGATCTCCGCCCGCAATCCGACCCCATCCCCTTGTTCACCAAATCTATCGCCCGTGCCCTGACATTCCCGGCGTCGGGTTGGGGCAGAGGGCCATGACGGGAGGTGTAGCAGGGCAAACCAGGGAATCGTGCCGGGTTTCAGAATCCAGGCAAACCGCGGATCAGATCAACAAGGGCAGGCCAGTTCTGAACCAGACTCGTCGCGGCGGCCATCACGGTGGCTTGCGTGCCGGTCTTTACGACCTTGTCTTTCAAAATACCCAAAAACCTGTTTCACCGTCTGTTACCAGCAATGCGTCCTTGTCCATGACCGGCGCGAGAACCTCTCGCAGAGTATCTGCATTGACCGCAGGCAGCACGGGCACTGACGGGTCGGGCCAGAACGGCACCCGCTCAGCGGACAGGCCCCGCTTTGGCACCTTGCCCCCGCGCTTGCAGGCCTTTTGATGCGGCTTTTCAGAGGCTTTGCCTTCCCTGGACCGTGTCCAAACGCGATCACCTTTACGGCTTGCAAAAAAGTGTCGTCGGCCTCGACAATACCCTTCAAAGACCTCTGCGTGAGCGCGTGATGTTCGGTGGAAACTTCGGTTTGG
>JACOMT010000240.1 GCA_014623385.1 Paracoccaceae bacterium | reverse complement strand
GGGCGCACGCAGCTTCGGCGATTTGCCGGCGGCCTGTATCAAGTACGTGCGCCGCGTAGAGGAGTTGATCGAGGCGCCTGTAGCGCTGCTCTCCACCTCGCCGGAGCGCGAAGACACGATCTTGGTGCGCGACCCTTTCCGGGTCTAGAGGCCCCTGTAGGGCTCTCACGTAGCAGCTTTGCTCACTCGCTACACTGTGTTAGGCTTCTGCCTCGCGCATATGCAGAGGGGGATCTGCATAGCCCCAGGCGAAATGGCACCGGCAGTGCTAGTGAGTTTTCCCCAAGGTTCTGGGGCCCAACCCGATGGCAAGCCGGCATTGGCACCGGATGCTTTCGTCATTGTCTATGCGTCCACCGTTGTGCCGAAGCGTCTTCAAGGCTATCGGCAGCCGCTTTCTCCGCCCGGCGTGACGATGGACCCTTCCGGCCAGGCCATCCCTCTTGCAAGATAAGGTCTCGGGTACCATTCTCGCAGCCCTGAAGCGTCGGCTGCCGGTCGCTCGCGCGTGCACTTGCCGTGACATCGTCCGCAGATCCGCCCTAATTGCATTGGGTGCCCTGGTTGCATGGGTGCAAGGTCCGATTTGGATGTAAGGGATTGGGGATAAGGGATCGCCCATGCCGACCGCTCTTTACCGCCGTTCGCTGTTGCTGGCCCTTTCGGTTTCCGTGACGCTACTGGCGTCCGGCCGGGCCGGCGCTGCCGACTTCGACAGCTACGAAGAACTGGGTGTCTTCCGCGATTGGGTTGCCTATAGCGGTATGACCGCTGGCCAGAAGGTCTGCTTCGCCGAAAGCCGCCCGCAGAAGCTGGACCGGGGGGTGTCCGGCCGGCATCTGCGGGCTGTGCGGGTTACCGTCACCAACCGGCCGGCCGATCGGGTCAAGGGCGAGGTGGTGATCGAGACCGGCGTGCCGATTGCTACGGGAACCTTCGCCGATGCGGACATCGACGAGCGTAACTACAAGCTGGCGACCGAGCCGTCCGGTATGCTGTGGCTGCCGACTCGCGAAGAAGCGGCCCTGGTCGCCGCCATGCGCCGCGGCATCACCATGGTGACAAAGGTGACAAGCGGCGGCCGCAGCGTCAGCGATAGCTATTCGCTGCGCGGTTTCACAGCGGCGATGCGGGCTATCGACGCGGCTTGCGGATAGTTTGCTGCTTCGTTTTCGTGGATTGAGAAGGTTGATTGCGAGTAGGTGACCCGCTTTCCGACGGCCTATGGCCCTGGCCTAGGGCGCTAGATCCAGGTTCATGGTCCTGGCATAGAGCTTTTGGAAGTGGTGTACGCCGTTCTCGCTGATGCCCGGACGTTCCGGATGCACGACGAAGCGGCCTTGGCGATAGCCTAGGGACTGCAAACCTTCGTGCACGGAAAGGCAGAGCGACTCGTCTTCCGGCCAGAGGATTTCGCCGACGTAATTACAGCGCTCTTGCGAGGGCCAAACGCCGGGCGGCGCCAGCATCGTCATCTTCAGGAAGGTTCGGTCCGGCGTGCGTGGCTGGAAGGTGAAGACCGACATCACCTCCTCGCCCGGCATCAATCCCAACTGTGTGTTCGGAAAAAGGTGCCAATAGCTCGCGAACTGGATAGCTGCATCCTTGGGTACGCGATAGGCTTTGTTCTCGAAGCGCTTGATGTCGCCGCGACTCTTTTGCCAGTGGCCGTGCGAGGAAATCCTGTAGCTGTCCAGGGATATCATGTCGGCCAGGGCCGGATGGGCCGGCGAGCAATGATAACACTCCAGGCAATTCTCCGCCATCACCTTCCAGTTTGCTGCCATCGTCGATCCGTCTAGGTCGCCCTGTTTGGCGTGCGGAAGAATGACGGCGCCTTCCATCCAGGGGGCCGCCTTCCGAACGTCTTCGAAGAGGCCGCCATAGATGCCGAACACCGGGGAGGCTTCGGGATCGAGGGAAACGAAGAGCAAGCCCAGGACCACCTCGAGGCGCACCGGTGTCAGGCCGAAATTGCTTGGGTCGAAGCCCGGCATCTTCTCGGTCCCGCGTGCAGTGCGCAGGCTGCCGTCGATCCGATAGGTCCAGGCATGGTAGGGGCAGACAATGGCGCTGCGCAGATTGCCTTGGCCTTCGAGCAGTCGGTGAGCGCGGTGCTGGCAGACGTTGTAGAAGGCGCGCAGTGCGCCGTCGCGTCCGCGAATCACGAAGATTTTTTGATCGACGATCTGCGCGGTCAGGTAATCGCCAGGGTTGCGCAGCTGACTCTCATGTCCGACAAACTGCCATTCCCGGTAGAAGATCTTCCACTTCTCTTTCTCCATGATCTTGGGGTCGTGGTAGAGATAGCCGGGCAGGGTCGGCGACAATGCCGCGTCTTCGGTGAGTGCAGCATACTCTATCGCCGGTCCGGAACCTTTGCGCATCGTGTTTACTCCCCTGAGGTCATTCCTCTTTGGGCGTTGTTGGGCAGGGCCGTATTTTGCCCGTTGGATCTGAAAAAAGCTTCGAATTCGGGCAGGTCGGCAGGGTGCCAAAGCCGGAAGGATTCAATGCCCAGGCCGTCTCTTTGCTCCTCCGCTGTGATCTCCATTAGTCTGCTCCTGCCAGGCTGTATTCAAGGTTTCGCAGACGGCCGTCGGCAAGCGGACAGATCTCGTCTTCCCGGCGATGCCATCGTTCCTCGGTCTTGCCGAAGCAGATTTCGAAGTCGCACTTGCGATTCCGGCCGTCAGCGAAATCGACGGCATGCTCGCTGTGGCCGGGTGGGGCGGAGACCTGTGTCGCGCGCCTTCTCGCTCTCCTTACAGCCGTCGCAGCCCTTGCTGCAGATCTGGCCGCGAGGATCGCAGACGTAGCGGCAGAAGAGGTAGCGCTGCTTCCGAATCGAGCGGAGGCAAGAGAGCGCCCTGAGGTCGGCCCCGTCGGCGCGCGCAGCATTGATCATCACCCGCAAGGCCTGCACCGCATCTTTGTGCAGGTGCAGGCTATTGCCGGTGCAGACCGCGATCAGGTTCTCCGGGGGTGGCCTCGGGATAGCGCATGTACCCATAGAGACTCTCTTGCGCCCGGGCCGGCCCGGCAAGTCCCAACCCGGCAAGTCCCAACAGCAGCAGGAATAAGGAATAGGCTGCGCATGGCATCGATCCTGTTCAAGCCAGTCGTCGATCAGCCGACGTGCGATGGAGTCGCGCAGCGGCAGGCGTAAGATTTTATCCTCTGGCGCGTTGCGTAAAGTACGGCGCCCTCCAATGCCTGAACGCCGTCCTGCTTCTCCGCCCGCACTCCACCTCCATTGCGCATCGTCGGGACGGGAGCATGGCATTCTTCACGCCCGCTGTCTTGTCGGAATTGCTAACGGTGCAGGTGAAGTCCGCACAATCTATAATCTTAATGCTATAATCTTAATGGGGCTGCCCTTCGCGGCCCAGGACGAGGCGGCGATGGCCAGCGGACGGGGAGGACTCGTCCTCGTTTCGGCAATCGCCGCCCAGAACGGTCGTGGGGTCTCCCTGAGCTTGCCGGAAGCTCGCTATCGCTGTTCGAAAAACGGCGGCACATTGCCGGCGCCGTCAACAAGGAAAAGGTGCGGCAGAACACTGCCGCCCCGGGATTGTCAGTCTTTAATCCTTATCTCCCTGAGCCTTCGGGAGTTGGTCAGCCGTTCGCCAAGCCTCTCAAGGGTCTCCTGCATGGCATCCTCTGTCGCCCGCCCGATCGCGACCGCGCCTCCTTCACAGGCAACACCGGCATCGGCCGTGTAGTCCTCGCTACCCTCCACAGAAGTACCGAGGGCACGTCCAAAAGACGTATCGGCTTTTATACTTGCGGTAATCTCTGCATCTGCCTTCATTTCGGCCGACCAGAATCCGGCAATGACCGTCAGGTCGATATCGAGGTCCTGTACCTCGACAACGACCATCGCATCCAATCCCCGGGCCTGCATCTGTGCATTGGAAAGCGGTTCGCTGACGGTTGTCACTGCGGATACGATGTTCTCGAAGGTTGCAACGCAGAAGTCACGAAAGCCTGCCGCGCATCGAGCGGATAAACATGCGCCAAGCAAGCATAACCTGAAACCTTCACGCGCTGCGCCATGTCCTCTGCATCGACGTAGAGTGCTATCTCCAGAGGCAGTTTTTCATCGTAGTTTGAGTATGTTACGGGCCGGGTTGACATTTGTTGCCGCCTCATATGTACAAGCGGTTTGCAGAACCAAGACAGCCAATACCGTAGCGAGTCTCCAGAGCACTTTATTCTTATTCCTTCTATTTTGGTGGAATCTTCGGAAGTTCGGAAGGTAGATTTTCGCGATCAGGGCGTTTCCATGGGATTTTCATCCCTATTAACGCTTGGCACGTCCCGATTTTGTCATCGAACCGGGTGTCGTACGGTCTTCGGATCTGTTTCGGAGAAACGCTCTCTTACCAACCGTGCGGCGCAGATTGCGGGCCATCGCGAAAGCCGGGCTGATCGGCGCACAGGTAATTCGCACGCCGTCAGCGAGGAAAAGGGGCGGCGGAACGCTGCCGCCGCCCCCGGTACCGTTAGTCTTTGGAACGGGCCGCCGCCTGTTCGTAGGCGCGTTGCATAGTCTTTGGATCTTCGAGCAGGCGCAGGTCCTCCTCGTAGGTCCGGCTCTCGGCGGTCATCTGGATTACATGCCAGCCGGCCCAAAAGATCACGGCGGCGATCACCAGAAGGCCCTCGATCCCGACGAAGGGATAGATGGGGCCGATGGTATTCAGATCGACAGCCCAGCTCTCAACATGTGTGGTACTCATCTGCTTGCTCCTTTAGTTTGGTGCCGTCTCAGGAGATCAGGCCGTGACGGCGGGCTTCTTCCTTCTCTGCCTCGTTCACGTCCTCTTCGGAGAGATAGCGGTCCTGGTAGTCGGCGAAGTCGAGACCGGCCAACTCCAGCTTCTCGGGAATTCGCAAGACCCCGGCCTTCTTCAGAATGCCGGCCAGGATGAAGGTCGGCAGGAAGCCCAGAACCCAGAACATGATCACCGCACCGATGAACTGTCCCCAAGGCGTGAT
>JACOMT010000239.1 GCA_014623385.1 Paracoccaceae bacterium | reverse complement strand
CGGCCATAGGTGATACGGCAGGCAATCCGCGCAGCGAGGCAAATTTGCCCGACGTGGCCGCCGCACCAGAGGATAGCACCGGTTCTTGCGGATGGGCGACCACCAAGGTACCCAGCGACCGGGCATAGGTTAGCGCACGAGAAAACACCTTGGTATCGGCAATCACCCGGTCGCCATCGGAAAAGGCCACCGCGCCGACATCCATCAAAAAGCCAATTTCTGCCATTTCCCGGCCCGCGCGTCCCTTGGTCAGCGCGGCCATGGACAAGACATGCACAGGTGCATCCGCCTGAGCGCGCCGGGTGATAAATTCCAGCGTTTCGGGACTGTCGATAGCGGGGATCGTGTCGGCACGGGTGATGATGGTGGTTACCCCCCCCGCCGCCGCCGCCATGCCGGCGGACCGATAGCTTTCCTTGTGCCGTTCGCCTGGCTCGCCCACTTTGACGCCCAGATCGACGATGCCGGGTGCCAGACATTTGCCGCCACAATCGACCACGGTTGCGCCATCTAGGGCCGCCAATCCCGCACCGACGCCCGTGATGCGTCCATCTTCGACGCATAGCACACCGATGCTGTCAGTTCCGGCCTCGGGATCAATCAGACGGGCGTTTTGAAACAACGTTGTCATAGCACCACCCACAAGACCAAAAGCGCAAAAAGGATCAGCACTATCGCCACGATGATTCCGCCTAGTCGTGTGGCCCGTTCCCGCCGGGCACGTGGATTAGTGGACGGGCCGCTGAACGGTTTGGCGATGTCGCGGACAGAGGGGTCGGTTCCCGGGCACCAATTGATGCGTGTGACCCGGTAGCTGCCGATCAGGGTCAGTTCCACCGCCGGGTGCAGGTCGATAGCAGCCCCTTGAAAGGCCTTGGACAGGACGACCATCACATAGCCGTCGAGCGCATCCAGCCTTGGGCGGTCTTTGGCAACCTCGTCTGCTGGCACGCCCAGATAGTCGACGATGTAGTCGAAGAGCCCCACGCCTTTCAAATCCTTGATCTGAAACAATTCCATTACCTCGACATTCAAGCCCCGGGTCCCCAACAGGCGTTCTATCACGTCGGTGGTAGGTCGAGATGTTGGCAACAGGGCCAAAGGATATTTTGGAGCGACCAGCGCCTGTTCGGCTTCCGGCAGTTGGCTGAGAGAAAATACGCTCACAGCCTCGTGCTCATATTTTTGAACATGACCGTCAGTCATTCCGCCTCGCCCCACTGAATGACGCGGATAATCCTGATAGACTGCGTCTGTGCCCTCGATAAATTCAAATCGAAACCCTGCGGTTTCTTCTGCCTACAGAACCCAAGCCTAGTTCTGACAGGGAAACATCAAAAAATTTTCCCCAAGCGCGATGGAACCACCACCAGAATGCCAACTTCCTCGTCCGGGTGCTTTTCCAGCAGTGAACGACCGCCTTTGGAACAAACGATGAATGCGAGCTTGGTACCCAGCATATTAATGCGTACGGTTGCGTTTAATAGGTGTCATGGAAAAACCGTCTGATCATGATGTACAGCTGGATCAGCAAAAGCGGTAGCCCCATATGTTAAAGGGAATCGACACACCGGATACCCATACGCCCCTGTTTCAGACACGCGCGAACCCGCCCCTGAACAGGGACAAGGGTATCATAAAGGTATCGCCGAGGCGGAAAACAAATAACCGCCCGGATAGTCGCCCATCCCGCAAAATCCGCTACCGGAATCCGGATATGTCGGCCGACCATCCCTCATGACGCCGCTTCCGCCGCAGGTTCTGGGCCAAAAGGTCCATCGCCGCCATCCGCACGGCGACGCCCATTTCCACCTGATCCTGAATAACCGACTTATTAATATCATCGGCCAGCGTGCCGTCAATTTCCACGCCCCGATTCATTGGTCCCGGATGCATCACAATCGCATCGGGTTTGGCCAAAGTCAGCTTTTCAGCGTCCAGCCCATAACGGAAATAATATTCCCGTTCGGACGGTATAAACCCTCCATCCATCCGTTCCCATTGCAGCCGTAGCATCATCACCACGTCCACATCGGCCAATCCCTCTTCCATTGACTCAAAAACCTCAACACCAAATTCACCAATCCCCGATGGCATCAAGGTCGGTGGACCAACCAGACGTACGCGGTTTCCCATCTTGCCCAACAAGATTAGGTTCGACCGAGCCACGCGTGAATGAGCGATATCGCCGCAAATGGCGATGCTGAGCCGGTTCAACCGTCTCTTGGCTCGGCGGATGGTTAGGGCATCCAGCAAGGCTTGAGTCGGGTGTTCGTGCTGACCGTCGCCCGCGTTCAGTACAGCGCAATTGACCTTTTGCGCGAGCAAATCCGCCGCACCTGAATGCGGATGCCGCACGACTAGCAGATCGGGATGCATCGCGTTCAGTGTCATCGCGGTGTCGGTCAGTGTTTCGCCCTTTTTGATTTTGCCCGCCAGTTCAAAGCTGGCCTGGGTACGCGTTGAATTTTCAAAGAACATATTGACTTGGGTCAGACCACGAATCGCGTCGCCATGTTTGTTCGCCCGCCGGTTCAGATCAGCATAGCTGTCAGACAGATCCAAAAGCGTTGTGATTTCGTGCGGTTTAAGATGTTCGATGCCCAAAAGGTGGCACTGGTCAAAGGGCATACCGGGCTCCACAATGCATGCTTTACAATGCGTGCTTTCCGAGTTATAGGCAAGCGGCACGCGCACTTCAAGCAGACGGGCGGGGTATTTCACCTTCCCCTTGGGTGCGCTAGCTTGGCGGATATGGAATCACATCCGGACACGCATTTGGCCCGGGCACTGCTGGAATGGCAGGTCGAATTGGGGGTCGATGAAACCATCGGGGATCACCCGGTAGATCGCTATGTGCTGGCCACACTAAAACCAGGGGTCGCCACCGATGTGGCGGTCCTGCGCCCTCGGCCACTGGCACAGGTGGACCCGGTTGATGTTGCGCGACAGACCGCATCGGCCGCACCCACATTGGACGCCTTGCGTGAGGCCTTGGGGTCGTATGAGCATTGCGAGCTGAAAAAAGGGGCCAAAAATTTGGTCTTTTCTGACGGGATTGCGACGGCCCGCGTAATGATCATCGGTGAGGCCCCGGGTCGGGACGAAGATCGCGAAGGCCGCCCGTTTGTTGGACGCGCCGGGCAATTGTTGGACCGGATGCTGGGCGCAATTGATCTGTCGCGGTCCAAAAATGTTTACATCACCAATGTTTTGCCCTGGCGCCCGCCGCAGAACCGCGACCCGCAGCCCGAAGAAATTGCGATGATGCGCCCGTTCCTGAGCCGCCATGTGGAATTGGTGAACCCGGACCTACTGGTCCTGATGGGCAATATCAGCTGCCAGGCAGTGCTGGGCAAAAGGGGTATCACGCGTCTGCGCGGCAACTGGCAGGAGGCGATGAAGCGCCCTGTCATGCCTATGTTCCACCCCGCCTATTTGTTGCGTAACCTGTCGGCTAAGCGCGAGGCTTGGGCGGATTTGCTGGAATTGAAGGCGCGATTACTATTGTCAGAAGAATTATAACCATGTCCCGGATTGAAGAAACGCCTGAGTTCATCCCCATCCGGATTGCCGTGCTGACCGTGTCAGACACCCGCACGCCGGACGATAACAAATCGGGCCAAACCCTTGTCGACCGGATCGAAGGTGCGGGCCATATTGTGGTGGCCTGCACCATTCTGAAAGATGATCGCGTCGATATCGCCGCGCAGCTGCGCACCTGGATTGCCGACCCGGAAATCGATGTTGTGATCAGCACCGGTGGCACCGGCCTGACCGGGCGCGATGTCACGGTCGAGGCGCATCGCGACATCTATGAAAAGGAAATAGATGCATTTGGCACCATTTTTACCATCGTGTCGATGCAAAAGATCGGGATCAGCGCGGTGCAGTCCCGTGCAACCGGCGGGGTTGCGGGGGGCACTTATCTCTTTGCACTCCCGGGTAGCCCGGGGGCCTGCAAGGATGCCTGGGATGAAATCCTCGCTAAACAGTTCGATTTTCGCCACAGACCCTGCAATTTTGTCGAAATTTTGCCCCGTCTGGATGAACAGCGGCGACGGAAGTGACTCGCCGCTCCGTTCACAGCCTTGCTGATTGGTTTTACAGAGACTTGAACTAAACCTTACACTGGACGCGTTGCACAAGTTGCACAAAGAGACGAAACGCCATGCGGTTTTTGCGGCAAAGCTTGATCGGTGTCTTTCTGACCGGCCTTACGCTGGCGTTGTTAATCTATGCGGGCCAGATTGTCATGGGTGCCGTTCAGGCACGGATCGCACAGGAAGACCGTGCAGCACCGCCCCGAGAACGCGTCTTTGCGGTCAATGTTGTGCCCGCAAATCTGGAAACCGTCACACCCATTCTTGAAGCCTTTGGTCAGGTGCAAAGTCGCCGCACGCTGGAATTGCGTGCCACGACTACGGGACGAATTGTCTGGCTGTCCGAGGATTTTGTCGAAGGTGGCGTTGTTCAGGATGGCGAAGCACTGGTTCGCATTGATCCGGCGGATGCACAAGCCGCACTGGAGCGCACGGCCAGCGATTTGCTGGATGCCGAGGCCGAAGTGCGGGATGCGGACCGGTTGCGACTGTTGGCCACAGATGAGCTGCGTGCGGCCGAGGATCAGGCGACACTGCGGGAACGGGCCTATCGGCGGCAACAGGATCTAGCCAGACGCGGGGTCGGCATGGCCGTCGCAGTCGAAGACGCCGAGATCGCCTTGGCGTCGGCCCGACAATCTGTATTGGCGCGTCGTATATCCGAGGCGCAGGCAGAGGCGCGTGTAGACCAGGCTATGACACGCCTGGTCCGCGCCCGGATTGCGTTGGCGGATGCCGAGCGCGATGTGGCTGACACGAATATACTGGCCGGGTTTAGCGGCACGCTTAGCGAGGTGACATTGGTCGAAGGCCGTTTGGTTGCCACCAATGAAAAGCTGGCACTGTTGGTGGATTTGCAATCGCTGGAGGTGGTGTTTCGGGTCTCGGTCGCGCAATACACCAAATTGCTGGATGACTTTGGCCGCCTGATCACGGCACCTGTGATCGCAACGCTGGACGCGGCGGGTAACTCCCTAGAGGCCAGCGGCGTGATCAGCCGCGACGCGGCAGTCGCGGGCGAGGGGCAGTCCGGGCGCCTCATCTTTGCCCAGCTGGACACCGCACCGGGTTTCAAGCCCGAAGATTTTGTAACTATCTAT
>JACOMT010000238.1 GCA_014623385.1 Paracoccaceae bacterium | reverse complement strand
ACGCCGGGCGACAATATTACATCCAACGGCTTTGCCCGACAGGACGAGGTCCGGACGAGGAAAACTTCATCGACAAAATCCACACGGGCACCCGCGAATCGAGCCGGGAACCCCCGGGTTTGATACCATGGTCGAAGGGGTGTATTGGCCGACAAGGCCTATGCCAGCAAGGCCCCCTGCGCGGTCCGTCGGCCGTGACGGGCTCATGCGAACGACTGCCCGTCATCGACCCCTGTGGGCCTGGGGAACAACGCGGGGGCAGGCTGATCTGCAAACGCCGCTTGAGGGATTGAGCAATGCTTATGCCACGGTGACGCGCCGCCCGATAGTTCGGGCTGACACCAGCAATCGCATAACCAGACCATCAAAACCGCCTTGCCCGATGTAAGGCCAGCGGGCCGGACAGAATGGCCAAATTGAAGCTTCCACCGAACATCCCGCTGTCATGCAAAGGCCTTTTGAACGGCCCCCCGATCCCGGGTGTCGTTGTTGCCTCCCTATGCAACCTGATTTGCATTGCTCCCTGCCTCCCGAACAGTCCCCGGAACAGATCGTACCATGAAAAGCGCAGACCGGTGCGGGGCTATGAGAGCATCCGGGATGGAACAGATTTATGCCTTGGATGCTTTTCAGACAGGCTTGGTGCCGTACTTGTCCGGCATGACGGACGCGGATCTTGGCAGGGCAGTCCGAGAACATCATGGTTGCGACCTTGACGAGTTATCGACATTCTCCAGAATCGTCATGAGAGTAATCATCAGCGACCCCGAGTAAGTAAGGAACAATCCGAACTTGTACTGGCTTTAGTGGACTTCATGGCAGTGCAAACTTATCGGGTTCGCCTGCATCCGCTGGATGTTATGGCTTTTGGCGATGCATACCGAAGAGGCATTAGCCATAATCTTGGGTATTATGTTGATAGAAGGTATGAAGTTGCTTTGAAAGTCTGGTGGACGTAGCGGCGGCCGGGGTGGAGGCAGCGGCGGGGATTTCGGGGAGTAAACCGAGAGCGTTGCAAACCTTCTTCTGGGTGGCTTTGTTGTACAAATCGTGCTCTGATCGTATTTCTCTGCTCCCCGGACGGATTTATGCTGGAGCCCTCGTGACGGGTACGCCAAGAGCGGTGGAACGGTTAAGCACCGCTATACGGGCTGGCCACTCCGCGACCCTGCTGATCGAACTCTCTGGCCATGAGACCCTGGACAGGGAGCTTGACGCGGTGCATCCTTGTCTCTGCGCGACTTCGCCGGTGATATCCGGTCAACCGTCGCTGCAAGCGTGGCCAAGCTATTTGCAGGCCTGTAATGCTTCGTTTTCGCGCGGCGGCACCTACGGTATCAAGCGGTATCAGGTTTCCGCGGAAATCTAGCACCGCCCAGCCGCTAAGGGCTCGCCATAAAGCCCGCGTTTGCCAGAGTGGCAAGCCAAATAGGACGCTTAGCATCAGTCATATCTGGCGCGCAACATCGTTGAACCGTTGGTTGGCAGCCGCGTTTACTGCTCGATGGTGGTGTCCAGACTACCTCAGGATTGAACCAGATCGATAACGATCCGTGCCGCTTTAGGCTGTCATTGCAGGACGGCCAGTGCGTTTTTTGTACTTTACAGTTTCCAGAGGCTCATGCCTCTCAGCTATAACACTGGTTCCAAACACTGAACCCCGCACAATATTTGTACAACAAAGCCGTGGTGTTTATACAGATTAGTGCCGAAGAGGCATTGTTCCAGGGCTATGTCCAACAACAACGGGCGGCGCGATTTTCGCCATTTTGGGTTTGGATGCTGATCCCCTCGCCAATCTTTACTACCGGATATTGTGTGCCAGAACAAGCCAGGGACGATGCTTTGGCCATTGCGGTTTGAGCTGGTATTTTTGGCATCCCGATGGCCGATCTGACCGCGCGGGCGGGTATGCTAGACCCGGCCTTGGCGGTGCATTTTGCCAATAACGTGGGTGCTTTGTTATTTGTGTTATTGCCGAACAACCTGAATAAGATCGCCGCGTGGCGGGATGGTTTTCATCCGGGATGTCAATTTGCCGATCCTGCTTGCCCCGCCCGCTTTTCATCGGACGACACGGGTTTGCCGGTCCGGTTCATGCGATTATCGGGGCTCGCGGGTTTGGGCGGCCCCGGTCCCGGCCTCCCCCTCACCCCTGCTATCGCGCATTTTCGTCGCCCCCGGATCATTTAACAGGTGGTACCCGCGCGGGGTGCGCGACCTGCCTTGCCGACACAAACCTTGTCAGCCAATGCCCTCCTCAATCATTTCAATCATGGCGTCGACTCCGGGGTTTTCGGTGTGCTTGCGGGAAGTGGTGTGGACCTGTGCGATAATCCTGCACGCCGACACGGATAAAGGTCTTTGGACCAGGCTCGCCCACCCGTCGAGCATCGGGATCGGTACATGAAACGCGTGTCTGGATCGTCAGCTGCCTTATCCCCAGCCCCGCAGAGCGTCAATGTGGTCACAGGGTCGGGCAGTGCTTTCCACCGGTGGCGCGTCGACAATGACGGCCTCGGGTTCTGCGGGCCTTGATCCAACGGTACATCCCGGCCAGGAAATCGTCACGCACTCTGCCCTTTAACGGCGCGATCACGCGGCGGGTCGAGCCCTATAGGTGCCAGCCGGGCTTTCAACGTGCCCCCGGGTTCAGGTCGCCCGGCCCGTGCCACCGCCCGACCGGCGGACATCTGAGCAAAACCGACGGGTTGCAGCCCCGCGCCGCACTTCTGGGTCGGCGAACACAATAGCCAGCCCATCGGCCGTATCAATCCTGGCCGAAACGTTGCCGCCACCGATCTGGCACCTCGCGCAAAAAGGCCCATAAGGCCGCTCCGGCAAGTCCGGCAAACCCGCACGGACCATACCACTACGATGACCTGAGTGGAATCCGCAACTAGGCAGAGGTTCTTTAAGGGTCTTGCTCTTTTCGATGGATGATGAAATTGTGATCCGGCAGCATCTGCCAGTCAATGTTGCGGTCATGTTTGTCAGCTGGCTGGGGGCCCGGGTCGCCATCCGCCGTTAATTGCATTTGCCGCATCAGCGGCTTATCTGACGCAGCGCGCAACTGACAAAGGCGAGTCAATGAACTGGATCACCAACTATGTGCGGCCCCGGATAAACTCGATCTTTTCGCGGCGCAGTACGCCCGAAAACCTTTGGCACAAATGCGATGAATGCGGTATCATGCTATTTCACCGTGAGCTGTCCGACAACCTGAATGTTTGCACCAATTGCGGGCATCATATGACGATCAGCCCGCGCAACCGGTTCGCCGCGCTGTTTGACGGGGGTATCTACTCGGAAATCACAGTGCCCGAGCCCAAGGCTGACCCGCTGCAGTTCCGCGACCAAAAGAGATATCCCGACCGGATAAAGGCAGCCCAAAAGAAAACGGGAGAGGCCGAGGCGATGCTGGTCGCCGCAGGCGAAATCGGGCGCACACCGATTATCGTGGCGGCACAGGATTTTTCGTTTATGGGCGGGTCGATGGGCATGTATGTCGGCAATGCTATTATCGCTGCTGCGCAAGAGGCTGTGGCGTTGCATCGGCCCCTGATTCTCTTTTCCGCAGCGGGCGGGGCACGGATGCAAGAGGGTATTCTGAGCCTGATGCAGATGCCGCGGACAACGGTGGCGGTGCAGATGCTGCGCGAGGCGGGGCTACCTTATATCACTGTGCTGACTCATCCGACGACCGGCGGGGTCACCGCGTCCTATGCAATGCTGGGCGATGTGCAGATTGCCGAACCCAACGCGCTGATCTGTTTTGCGGGCCCGCGCGTGATTGAACAGACGATCCGCGAAAAACTGCCCGAGGGGTTCCAACGCGCCGAATACCTGTTGGATCACGGGATGCTGGATCGGGTGACTCCGCGCGCGAAAATGCGGGATGAGCTGATCACGATCACCCGCATGTTGCTGGGCCTGACACCTGCGGTGCATGGTGATCTACCTCCGCCCAGGGCGGCACCGGCAGACCCGGTTTCCCCGGAAAACCCCGGCACCTCCGCCGAAGAACCGGTCAAAAAATGACGCCACTAAATTCGGACGTCATCCTGGACCGGATGATGGCGCTGCATCCGAAGATCGTTAATCTCGCGCTGGATCGGGTCTGGCGGCTCTTGGCGGCGGTCGTCTG
>JACOMT010000237.1:2524-5349 GCA_014623385.1 Paracoccaceae bacterium | reverse complement strand
GCCACATAGGCCAACCGCTTCCACAGCGGCTGCCCCGCCTCGGTCTGGCCCATGCGCGCGGCGATATGGAGATCGGGGGCAAAGACCTGAACCGTGTCCCATTGCGAGCCTTGCGCCTTGTGAATGGTCACCGCTGCGCCATGCAGAAAGGTGGCCCCCATACGAGCCGCAAAGGGGATAAAGGGCTCTTCCTCACCCGGTTTTTCGATCTTGATGATCGAGGCTGCGCTGACCTGGGGTTCTTCGGTACCCATCACATGCAGGCGGGAAAAACCGGGCTTTCGACCAGGGCCTAGGTAGATCACCTGCGCCCCTTTGATCAGCCCGCGGGCTTCCAGATCCAGACGCCTTTTGCGGTATTTCAATGGCAATTCTATGCCGTCACAGACCAGCGGCTCGCCGGATAACAGGCTGTCCTCGGGGGCGCTGTGCACCTGGCGAAATGCGTTGATTAACCGGATGCGCGTTGCATTGCGCCAGACCAACACCGGGCTGCGAGCCATCAGATCGACCTCGACCCGCTGGCCCCAGATCACCCGATTATCCCGATGCGCGGTTTGCTCTACAATGCGTTCAAAGGCGTGAATATCCAGTGCAGGATCGGCCAGCACATGCGCCAGGTCCAGGATCGGATTGTCCGCCTCTTGCCGATGAACACGGTTCAGGATGAATTTTCGTGGTTCGGGCAGATCATCGAACACCATCGCGCCAGATTGCTTGACAGGTGCCAGCTGAGCCGGGTCACCAAACAGAACCAGAGTGGGAAAAATCTCTTTCAGGTCATCGAGTTGCCGGGTGTCCAGCATCGACGACTCATCGACAAAGCCAATGTCCAGCGGATCTTCGCGACGCTTCCACCCGGTGATAAAATCCGCCCCGCGCAGCCCCGCCGCAGCCAGGGCACCGGGCATGGATTTATTGGTTTTGTAAAAGGCCCGGGCCCGATCCAGCGCCTGATCTGTCAGGCCCTCGATGCCCGGGCGGTCGCCGTTGCCCGCCAGCCATTCGGCGATGCGTTCGTATTCGGGGTCATAGACAGGGGTGTAGAGAATCCGGTGGATCGTCGTGGCCGGAACGCCGCGCAGCCGCAAAACGCTGGCCGCCTTGTTTGTCGGGGCCAGGATGGCCAGCGTACGCCGCTCCCTGCGCCGTCGGCCTTCATGATCGCCTGACACAACCTCCACCCCCGTCGCCTCCAACGCCTTGCAGAGTTCCCCTAGCAACAGCGTCTTGCCCGATCCTGCCTTGCCCAGGACGGCAACCACGCCAATCCCGGCCGATTTGGCAGGGGTCAACAGGCCATCGTCCAGATTCACGCCGACTGACCGCAACAATTCCGCCAGGCTGTCATACGTGCTGGCCTGATCGTCGGAAAATGTGATGAAAGCATCGGGCACGGCCGAACCCTATCGCCCTATGCGTCGCACCGCCAGATACGAATTGCCCTCGCCCGTCAGGTGGGCATCGGAATTGCACGGATCGGCATGATTTTATGGCCAAAGGCGCGGCTGAACAACAATTTCCACAGATTCGGCTCGATCCCTGATCGCCGCGCGACACGGGCAAAGGCCGAATTCAGGGGCTTTGCGGCACAAATAGGGGGTTGTTTATCTGCACATGCAAGGTGCCTGTGCCGGTTGCCCCTCGTCCACGCTTACCCTGAAAATGGGGATCGAACACCTGCTGTGCCACTATATCCCCGAAGTGACCGAGGTCCGCCCGGTTGCCGTCTGAGACATCGATCACAGCCCGATTACAGGTCGGTGCTACTGTGGCTTGACATGCCTGGGCACGTCTGGGCACAAGGGTGCGGTTGTCGGTTCCATGCTACTCATGGGCAGCGTTCCCCGTCAAAGGGTCTGCCGGATAAATCTGTGCGGAGGACAGCAGGGGGCCAGTCAGACCTCGATTCGTGCAACAGGGATCGATAAATGCGGCTGCCATTATGCCAACGGTATTCATCATGTCTTCCCCGGGGCTTTTAACCTTCTGTAAAACGAGGAATCTTCGGTGAATTGCCTTACCTCGATGCACCAGGTGTGACGGACATTGTGACGGGCCTGACGTGAGATCATGCGGCATCCAAAAGGGCAGGCAAAACAGATTCTCCGGGGCGGTCTTTGGTCAGTGGTGGCCGATGAGAAGTTGGAGGATATCCGCCCGTCGCGATATCAGGTCGCGATATCAGAAAGCGTCAGTGCCTGCTCAACGAAGCCTGGATCGGAACGGGTGTTGATAGATGATGCACACCAGGCTCTAAAGCAAGGTGGCAGAACATGCAGAACATAGTGTGATGCGGGGTCATTCTTGCTGGTTTTTGCGAATTGGTACGCGCAGCTAGCATAGCGATAGCCTGTAAATAGTAGAGAAGATATCCTTTGGATGAAGCCGGGGCGTCAGCCATCCGGTGCAACGCTTGCGCGTGAGATTGGTAATATGGATAATTATAAGGAATGCGAGATACACTCTCGCCAGAAATCCAAGGATTCCTGCCTGAGACTGATCTGGGCAGAAGGGCGTAGTCGATGGGATGGGCCACATAGGCGGTTGCTCCCTTGCGAGGCACAGGACGACGAGTCGTCGGGCTACAGCATCGCACCCAAGGAACGTGGTGTGCTTTCGGTTCGAGTCGGCCACCTAGGGCCAATCCGGTGCTCCCCTCCGGCAGATAGACGTAGCCACCGGTGCACCAAATTCGGCGACGTTGTGCCTCGGCGATGTCTAACTTTAAAAGCGGTGCTTGGGCCCGCCACCTCGGCACGTGACGGAATTTGGCGAAAGCCGACCTCGGCTGGTCGGACCGGGTTATGACCGAGCGATGACGG
>JACOMT010000237.1:0-2335 GCA_014623385.1 Paracoccaceae bacterium | reverse complement strand
CTGTCGAGGTCACGGCCGACGAAGTGGATGACGCGCCCATGCCTCCCGGATTGGGTAACACCGGATTATGTAACAGGCCAGCATTGGCACCTCAAATCTGGACTAGGTTGGGCTAGGTTGAACAGGGGGGCAGGAATCGGGGTGCGACAGGGATTTGCGTGATGCCCTTGAGCACCCTCCCTGAACCATTCGGAACCGGGGAATTTCTCCGGGCGTTGAAAAGCGGCTTTTAAGGGCGGCTTTGACCCCGCTTTCCCGACGGTGGGCGCGGCGGGCGGTACCTGAACAAATCGCCGTGCCGCCGTCCGCTGAAATAGAAGATCGGCCCAGTCGTCACCGGCCACCCGAATGTGCCACGACACGATCACGGCACATCGTGGCACATCGTGGTACGGGTTGTCAGTGCCTGTCATGCCGCCGTGCCGGAATGCCGGACCGTGGAGGTCGGTGGAGGTCGGGGCTATCACCTTCGAAACGGCACAGGCAAGGAATCACGATACCCCGGCCGCACCCTGTGGCGCGGATGGGACGGATACCGGCACCGGGGGTCAGGGCCGTGCCGAAACCGGGACGTGCCCATGCGAAATCGTCGGGGTGGTGCCCCCATGGCACGGGACCCCGGTCACCGAATCGTCAAAATCCGGGTCCCCGTATCGCCGTCCCCGGCATACCCCTCAGCGGGCCGAGCCTGCGGGGGACGTCTGCCCGGAGTACAGGGACGTCTGCCCGTCACCCGATTTTCTCAATAAAGTCATGCAGATTGTCTATTGCCATCCGAGTTATTAACTGACATAGTATTCTGAATATGCAATGGAGGCAGGTATGGCGATTGATTTGTTATCGATGAGCACAGTGGAATTGAAACAGTTGCGGATTGAAGTTGACGCCGCGTTAAAGACAGTAAAAAAGCGCGAGCGCAAAGATGCCATGCGCGCGGCAGAAGAAGCTGCGGCACAATTCGGGTTCACGCTTGCAGAAATCACGGGTACCCCACCCAAGAGAAAAAGCCCCGTTGCCGGAATTGCAAAATACCGCAATCCGGGAAACGCGGATCAAACCTGGACAGGAAAGGGTCGGCGACCGGACTGGTTCAAACAAGCGGTCGAAGCGGGCATTGGTCGGGAACAAATGAAGATATAAACAGGGCAATATGACCGTTCACATTGGGGCACAGCCCGGTGATATCGCCGATATCGTATTACTGCCGGGTGATCCATATCGCGCAAAATGGGCCGCAGGGACTTTTTTGACCGACGTTCGATTGGTCAATAAAGTACGTGGTATGTTGGGATTTACCGGCCTCTGGAACGGCAAGCGGGTCACAATTCAAGGCAGCGGCATGGGCATGCCGTCCCTGTCGATTTACGTTAACGAGTTGATCAGGGATTACGATGCGAAGACGCTAATTCGCATCGGTTCCTGCGGCGGAATGCAGGAAAACGTGGGTATTCGCGATGTGATCATCGCGATGACGGCAAGCAGCGTCAACACACCATCCAGAACTGTTTTCCGTGAATTGAACTTTGCCCCCTGTGCCGATTGGCAGCTATTGCAAAACGCGGTTGTGGTGGCCGGGCAGAAATCCACAAAGTTCCATGTAGGCGGCATTTATTCATCGGATGTTTTTTACGATGAGCGGCCCGACCTGAACGCGGAAATGACGCGGCATGGCATTCTTGGGGTAGAGATGGAAGCGGCGGAGCTCTACACTCTTGCGGCCCGCTACGGACGCCGGGCGTTGGCCATTCTGACGGTTTCGGACCACCTTGGAACCGGTGCCGCGCTGTCCAGCGAAGCCCGAGAGCACAGCTTTAGTGACATGATGGAAATCGCGTTAGAAACGGCGTTCGCGGCCTAATCTGCTCGCTCGTGGTTGCGGTTCAGCGGGTTCTGCTCGCACGGGATAGCGACCCGCAACGGACGTTTTCCCGGGTCCTCTCTGTAAGGCCGGGGGGTGAACCCCGGCGACACGCCTCACCGAGCGTCAGGGAGCCGCCGTAGAGCGCGCTCAACGAAGGCCGGGGGGTGAACCCCGGCGACACCTTCGAATCCTGGTCGCGGTCAAAACCACGCCGGACGCTCAACGAAGGCCGGGGGGTGAACCCCGGCGACACTCCGCCAGTGGTGTTCACGAGCAGAGCGGCTTCTGCTCGCTCAACGAAGGCCGGGGGGTGAACCCCGGCGACACTTGAAAGCCTTGCCGACTTGGCCGCGCGGGCAACAACGCTCAACGAAGGCCGGGGGGTGAACCCCGGCGACACTTGGACCTTTGTTCTTGTTCTTCTTACGTTAGTTGTGCGCTCAACGAAGGCCGGGGGGTGAACCCCGGCGACAC
>JACOMT010000236.1 GCA_014623385.1 Paracoccaceae bacterium | reverse complement strand
GGTGCGGGGGCGGATGTGTTTGTGTTTGCCGGTTTTGACGGCGATAGCATCACCGATTTCCAGGACGGTGTGGATCACATCGATCTGCGCGGCACGGATGCGACATTTGCCGACCTCACCATCGCCGACAGTGCCGCCGATGTGACGGTGACATGGAACGGTGGCACCCTGACCCCTCACCGGGGTGGATCATGCGCTGCTGACGGTGGATGACTTCCTGTTCATCGGGACCTGACTACCGGATCGTTTGGCACAGGGACCAGGGCAGGGGTGATGCGCGAAATGCACCCGGGCGATGACAACGGCGTCCTATGCCGGTTCCGACCGGGCACCAGGGCAAGGGGGGATGCGCGAAATGCATCCCCTTTTTCCCGTACCGGAATGAAGGAGAGATCTCATGGATTGTCCTATCGTGAATTTCTCAGGCTTGTTTGTCTGCGCACGGCAGTTCGCCGTGCCCAAAGCCTTGCTTAAGACAGCGCTGTGCCAAACCAATCAAAAAAGGCCGGGTCTGCAACACGATTCACCATCAGCATTTTGTCGTCTGCGTTGATCACGGCCTCGTCGCCAAAGTGACCCTCGCGGATCTCGCCGCTCTCAATGTGCTGAACCTTCAGCGCCTCGTGGTAGAAGATGTGGCCAGAGCATACCTCGATGACGTGGCTTGCGGTGGCGTCCAGAAATTTGAACTTTGAGAAGATGAAATCCCAGGTCTCAGGCTTACTCAGGCCGTCGGCTCCTTCGCGCGCTTCATCGTTCACGATATAAGCTAGGCCGGGATGAAACAGCTTTGCCATCTTTGCAGAATCCGCAGATTTTAGCCCCTCGGCGTAGTCTTTCAGAAACTGTGCTCCGCGCGTTTCCGATATCATAGCGTTGTCCTTTTCACGGTGAACGTCCGCAGTCAGAATAAGATGTCCCGGACGTTGAGGTTTCGATGTTTCTCCTATTTATTGCAGAGGATTGGTATATAAAGGATCTGTTGCAAATTTTCGGCCTTTGCCAGCCATTGCCGCACCAGCACCGATTTCTGCCCCCCCCTGTGTTCATGCTGTGTTCATGCGCGACCCCCGCCCACGGCCCGGATAACCCCGTGCCACAATGCACCCTGACTCAACCGGGCTCTTCAGGTCTGGTTGGGGTAAAGTCCAAAAACTGGAATCGTCTGCAAAAAGAACCCTGAATGTAAACGCCCGGCATTAATGCTGATACCGACCCCCGTATCCTTGCCCAGGATCCTTGCCGCGCATCCCTGTTGCGCTACCTGTCCACAGCACATGCCTCGATCACGACAAAGGCTTGCGCCTGGACGTGGTCGTCGGTCAGGGTCACATGGATGACCGCCTCATGACCCTCGGGCGTCATCGCCTGCAACCGTTCCGCAGCCCAGCCGGTGACGTGCATCGTCGGCTGACCCGTGTGCAGGTTGCTGACGGCCATGTGCTGCCACGCGATGCCCATGCGCAGACCGGTGCCCAGCGCCTTGGAACATGCCTCTTTCGCGGCCCAGCGTTTGGCATAGGTACCGGCGACGTTCTTGCCCCGTTCGGCCTTTTGCTGTTCAACCCTGGTGAAAACCCGGTTGCGGAACCGGTCGCCAAACCGATCCAGCGTGCCCTGGATGCGGTCAATATTTGCGAGATCGGTCCCAACGCCCAGGATCATTGCAGCCGCGCCGTCAGAATTTTGAACCCGGCCAAAGCCGGATCAAACCAGCACCGCGCGCGACCACAGGCCGCAACGACTTTGATGCGCGGAAAAGTTGTCTAACTGGCACGCTGGGCGACGGTCAGTGTTGCATGGATATCCATCGCGGCATCCCGCCCTTCGGCCACGGCGGTGACGGTCAGATCATCGCCGCCCGCTACGCAATCACCCCCGGCCCAGACCCCGGCAACGGAGGTGCGACCGGGACCAGTCACAGCAATCTTCCGTCCGTCCAGTGCCAAACCATCCGGTGCACCGGTCAAAGACTGGCCAATAGCCTTGAATACCTGATCGGCGGCCAGGCGGGTTGTTTCCCCGGTGGGTGTCAGGATGCCGTTTTTGGTTGTGGTATAGGCCAGTTCGATCTCTGCCGCCGATCCATTGCCATGGATGGCAACGGGCTGGACGTTAAACATTAGCCTGACGCCTTTGGAGGCGGCCAGATCCTGTTCAAATCGGCTTGCACCCATATCCGCCCGGGTACGGCGATAGGCGACGGTGACGTTTTCCGCACCCAGCAGTTTTGACTGTACCGCCGCATCAATCGCCGTCATACCGCCACCGATCACCACAACGTTGCGACCAATCGGCAGCGTTGCCAGATCCTCGGCCTGGCGCAAATCCGCGATGAAAGACACCGCATCATCGACACCGGATTTATCGTCGCCATCGGCGTGCAGCGCGTTCACCCCGCCCAAGCCAATTGACAGGAATACCGCATCGTATTGTGACGTCAGCCCATCCAGTGACAGATTAACACCCAGCACGTTACCCATTTCCACGGTTATACCGCCGATTTTCAGCAGCCAGTTGACCTCTTCAGCGGCAAAATTATGCGGCGTTTTGTACGCTGCGATACCGAATTCGTTCAGCCCGCCAAGCTTGTCCCGCGCCTCGTGGATTGTGACATCATGGCCCAGCATTGCCAGGCGATGGGCACAGGCCAAACCGGCCGGGCCCGCCCCGACCACGGCCACCTTTTTGCCCGTAGGCGTGGCCCGTTCATAAGGATGTGCGCCCGACATCATCACCGTATCGGTCGCATAGCGTTGCAGGCGCCCGATCTCGACCGGTTTGCCCTCCGCAGCCTCGCGCACACAGGCCTCTTCACACAGGGTTCAGAATATTCTGGTCAAAGATCGTCTGTGCAGCCCCAACAGCATTGTCCGTAGCAATCTGGCGGATGAACAGCGGGATGTCAATTGATGTCGGACAGGCCGCCACGCACGGCGCGTCATAACAGAAATAACAGCGATCCGCCGCGACCGACGCCTCGTGCGGCACATAGGCAGGATGCAAATCCTTGAAATTCCGTGCCAGATCCTCGGTGGTCAGTCGCCCTGCCACGATACCGGATGCCCTATGCCCCTGGGCCATTGGATGTCTCCTTGTTCGGGTTACACATGGTCAAATTACACATCGATTTTATTGGCCAAATTTGACACAGTTCTAATTCTTATCAGCTGGTAAAAGCTTTGCCAAGCTTATGGTCGCCGCGATCTGGCCATGAATGCCCAGAATTTTGGCGAATACCCGGGATTGCCGAAATCGCGTGCCTGATTCCGCGTGCCTGATTCGGGGTGGCGTTTCCCCGGGACCGACGAAACACCGACGAAACACTGGGCGGTCACCATCCATGCGGTGGTCATCGGCCTTTTAACGTGCAGGCCGGTGTCAGCGAAATTGCACGTCTGGGTAACCACCTGGGCAAAATCGACCCCCGGTCCGATGATGCGGCCGGTGGAGCCCGGCGTGCCATGCAGGCGTTCGTTGGGCGGGGCCTGATCCTGCCCCCTAGGCAAGGGTTTAGTATACAGCCTTCCAGGATCAGGAAATGCGCCTGTGACACAGCACGCTGTCATGTGCTGCAAGGGGGATCCGGGTTCTTTGCATGTTCATCCGCCTGTCAGCCACATCCCTGATGGCAGATAACGCAGCCGCCCAAACCGCCAGCATCGAAGCCGGACCGCAATCGGCAGATTTGTTTACCTCTTGGTTTGCTTCGGAAAATGCCATTCCGGGCATGTCGATCCTGTTTGTGACCAAGCCGAATTAGGCACGTCAGGCACTGTGCGGATCTCTGGATGGCCCGAGGTTCAGGAAAATCTAGTCGCCGACGCTTGCTCTTGGTTTGACCACGGTGGATATGTCCGTTTTCACCGCTGCCCCGGCTGGATACGGATGCATTTAAGGTGATCTGCCACCATGCACCCCACGTCTGCAGAGGTCGCAAGCCGGGCCTGTCAATGTTCCGGTTGCCCGAACGCACTCTTCAACCGTTAGAAACCACAACTGGAAACGCTGCTGTCCTCGGGTGGTTACCTCAAAGACCTCTGCATAATTTGTTAGGATTGCGGACAAACCATCAACCCGGTATACTCCCGAGAGGCGTTCAAGGGTGGTTTGTATGCACCTGTTTTTGCGCGGTCCGTGTCGAACGCGGTTTGGATCGGTGCAGATGATGTTCTGACCAGGATTGACGCACCAGTGGATTGGCGGTTATGTTCGCCAACATGCAAGCATGCGTGGGGGCGTATCGGGATCGGGCCTCAGGGTTACGACCCGCTGATCGGGCCGTGGCACCCCGAAGCTGGAGCGGGCTCTGAAAGTGCGGTTGGATTTCATGCTGTTTTGCGGCCTCGACCTCTTTGCACTTGTGCCCGATGCGACGACCCATTGCCGTTTTCGCGCGGTGTCCACGATGATCTTTTGACCGCCCGCCCCAGCAGCCATACTGATGCGCCGCAAGGCCGGACCGAAGAGCAGGCCCCCCACGATCCGCCTGACGATCCGGATATGCATTTCAGGACCGACACGTGTAGCGTGGTGTGTCAGGAACGGCTCGAAGCGTAGGTCGGCGACAAGATTAAAAGCCAACGGCTTTGCCTGCCCGGACGAGGCCCGGATGAGGAAAGTTTCATCGACTCCACACGGGGTACCTGCGAACCGGGGACCGAGAGCCCCGGGTTTGATACCATGGTCAAAGGGGCGAACGCGCAGGCAGTATTGGCCGACAGGGCCTGTGCCAGCAAGGCCAGCCGGGACGCCCTTGCGCGGTCGCTACGCTATCGTGACGGGATCATATGCGAACAGCCACCCGTCATCAACCCCCTGCGTGTTTCGGAAAAACGCGGGGGCAGGCTGAACCCCAAGCACCGCTTGCGGGATTGAGCAATGCTTTGGTACGATGAAGCACCACCTGATAGTTCGGGCTGCTGGCCAAAACACATGCCCGACTGGCGATGGTGGCGATATGGTGGCGATCAGGCAGAACCTGCCCCGCAAACACCGGCAATCGCATAAACCAGACCACCAAAACCGCTTTGCCCGATGTAAGGCCAGCGGACCGGACAGAATGGCCAAATCGAAGCTTCCACCGAACATCACGCGCTCACGCAGAGATCTTCCCCTGTGAAGATGAAACCCTGGCCTGCATACGGTCCCCGGCACAACCATTTCGGCACGGCAAAGCGCGGCGTTTGGGGAAAGGCCAGCAGAAATATCCCGCGTGGCCCGGACATTATTTCTCGGCCTGGGCCTCGGCCCGGCTTTTGCCCGACACATCCATGGCCAGGGCCGCAGCCATGAACCCGTCCAGATCACCGTCCAGCACACCCTTGGTGTCAGAGGTTTCATGCGCCGTGCGCAGGTCTTTGACCATCTGATAGGGCTGTAACACATATGACCGGATCTGATTGCCCCAACCTGCATCGCCCCTGGCTTCGTGGGCGGCGTTGATATCTGCCGTCCGGCGTTCCAGCTCCAATTGATAGAGCCGTGATCTCAGGGCTTTCATCGCGATGTCGCGGTTCTGGTGCTGAGACTTCTCGGACGAGGTCACCACAATCCCCGTCGGATGGTGGGTGATCCGCACCGCCGAATCGGTGGTGTTCACATGCTGCCCGCCTGAGCCCGAGGCCCGGAACGTATCGATCCGGATATCCGCCGGGTTGATCTCGATCTCGATATTGTCGTCGACCACCGG
>JACOMT010000235.1:1221-6339 GCA_014623385.1 Paracoccaceae bacterium | reverse complement strand
GTGCAGCATCAGATCCCGTTTTTCGACTCCGACGCCATGTTCACCGGTCAGGCATCCGCCCGCCTCGACGCACAGTTTCAGGATTTCGGCACCAAAGGCTTCGCAGGTTTCCAGATCTCCGGGTTTGTTGGCATCAAATAGGATCAGCGGGTGCATATTGCCGTCTCCCGCGTGAAACACGTTAGCGACCTTCAGGCCGAATTCCACGCTCAGATCAGCGATACGGCGCAACACAAATGGCAGTGCGGGAACCGGGATGGTACCATCCAGACACATATAGTCGCTAATCTGCCCCATGGCACCGAAGGCGGATTTCCGACCAAGCCAGATGCGCCCCGCTTCATCCATGTCCTGTGCCTCGCGGATTTCTACCGGATCGTATTTGCGGGCAATCTGGGTGATGACGCCCATTTGCGCATCAATCTCTGCCTCTGACCCCTCGATCTCGACAATCAACAGGGCCTCACATATCGGGTATCCGGCCTCGGCAAATTTTTCACAGGCCTCAATACAAGGGCGATCCATGAATTCGATGGCCACCGGCAGGACGCCTGCCTTGATGATATCGGACACAACGATGCCTGCTGCCTCGCTGCTGCTGTATCCCATCAGAACCGGGCGGGTGCCTTCGGGTTTGTGCAGGATGCGCAGCGTCGCCTCGGTCACCACGCCGAGCTGACCTTCGGACCCACAGATAACGCCCATCAGGTCCAAACCAGGCGCGTCCAGATGTGCGCCGCCCAATTCGATGACGGTGCCATCCATCAACACCATAGTCACCCCCATCAGGTTGTTGGTGGTCACCCCGTATTTCAGGCAGTGCGCCCCACCGGAGTTCATCGCGATATTCCCAGCAATCGCACAGGCCAGCTGTGATGACGGGTCGGGCGCGTAAAAGAATCCGTCTCCTTCTACGGCACCGGTCACGCTGAGGTTCGTACGCCCGGCCTGTACGCGGATAAACCGGTTATCATGGTCGACCTCTAGCACCTTGCTCATCCGCGCAATACCCAATATGACGCAATCTGCGGTTGGCAACGCGCCCCCCGCCAACGAGGTGCCCGACCCGCGGGGCACAACTGGCACGCCCTCGTCGTGGCATACGTTCAAAACGATGGCGACCTCGGCGGTCGTGGCGGGCAAGACCACCAACATCGGGGGGCATTTATAGGCGGTCAGCGCGTCGCATTCATAAACGCGCGTCTCTGCCGGGTCGGAAATGATGGCATCAACGGGCAATACCTGGGCCAGCCGTGCGGCAATGCGGGCCTTACTGGCTAAAATGCCCGGATTCGGGGGTGGCATGTCCATTTTAAACCCTCCCATTTTGGTAAGGTGGTATTATCAATTTTGGCATGTGGCAAGACGCGCGGAAGAGAAGAATCATAGCCGCACAACATGACCTGGATGGGCCGCCTATCATCCGTCCTATCAGTTGGGTGCGAACATGCCGGGTGCTGGCATCCACAGCTTTTCCAGCTGATAGAATTTGCGTATCTCGGGTCGGAAGATATTAACGATGATATCGCCTGTGTCGACCAGCACCCAATCCCCGGCTTCCTTGCCCTCGACGCAGCAGGATATGCCGGGGTCAGCTTTAAGCCGTTCGACCAGATTTTGCGCCATTGTTGTGACCCGACGGGTTGATGCTCCGGATGCGATCACCATGTAGTCGCCAAATGGTGCCTTGCCGCACAGGTCGATTTGGATAACATCCTCGGCTTTGTCATCGGCCAGAGAAGTCAGCACATGGGCCAATAAATTGGCGATGCTATAGGCAGGGTGGGCGGCTGTAGCATCCGCTTTGTGCTCTGCGGTCATCACCGCGTCAGCATAATAGGTGGGCAGAACGGTATCTCCTCTGTTTGAGTGCCGCATTTGCCGAATTGGGGGCCGACTAACGGGCATAGGGAAAGTATAGCGATACCACTGTGCGATTCAATGAAAATGCGACACGCCTGCGCAACAATTGGCGGAATGTGGTCATTAAGGTCGACCAAGGGTCAGTCACATAGTTGACATCGCCCTGCACACCCGGTGCGGTCAGCCCCATGACTACCAAAACGGCCATCATACCCGGATGAAATGCCTGAAGCTGTGCCTGCGTGTCCGCAATTATGAGGCACCCGGGTCTTGATAGATGACCCGCCGGGGCGTAGCCTGATCAGTATGACTCGGCCAGCACACCTGTTTTTGATGCTTCAGGACCACGTGCGCCTGTGTGAACGGTTTTTCGGTGCCACCCGCGCGGTGCGGGCGCACCTGTAATCCGCACCTGATTTGTTTCCTTGGTCTACAGGAGAGGACCCATGTCCCCCAAAACACTCTACGATAAAATCTGGGATGCGCATGTGGCGCACGAAGCCGAAGATGGCACATGCCTGTTGTATATTGACCGCCACCTGGTGCATGAGGTGACCAGCCCGCAGGCCTTTGAGGGCTTGCGTATGGCCGGGCGGAAAGTGCGCGCGCCGGAAAAGACCATTGCGGTGCCGGACCATAACGTGCCCACCACGCCAGGCCGGGAATACCCGGAAAACATGACCGAAGATAGCCGAATTCAGGTCGAGGCGCTGGACAGGAATGCTAGGGATTTTGGTATCCACTATTACCCTGTGCACGATATCCGTCAGGGGATCGTGCATATCGTTGGCCCAGAGCAGGGCTGGACCCTGCCCGGTATGACCGTTGTGTGCGGCGACAGCCACACCGCGACCCATGGGGCCTTTGGTGCCTTGGCACAGGGCATGTCTTGGCCACGCAGACGCTGATCCAAAAGAAATCCAAGAATATGAAGGTCGAGATCACCGGCAAATTGCAGCCGGGTGTGACCGCCAAGGACATCACGATGTCTGTTATTGGCCATACTGGTACGGCAGGCGGCACCGGTTATGTCATCGAATATTGCGGCGAAGCGATCCGCGATTTGACCATGGAAGGGCGGATGACCGTCTGCAACATGGCGATCGAAGGCGGCGCACGCGCGGGCTTGATCGCCCCGGACGAGACGACCTTTGACTATGTCAAGGGCCGCACGCACGCGCCAAAAGGTGTGCAGTGGGAGGCCGCCATGACCTGGTGGAACACGCTTTGTTCCGACGATGGTGCGCATTTTGACAAGGTATGGAGCATCGCCGGTGAGGATATCGCACCCACCGTCACGTGGGGCACCAGCCCCGAAGACGCGCTACCGATCACGGCCGTGGTACCATCGCCCGAGAATTTCGAAGGTGGCAAGGTGGATGCTGTCAAACGGGCGCTGGAATATATGGGGTTGGAACCAGGGACCCCGATGTCAGAAATTGGGATTGATACAGTGTTCATTGGATCCTGCACTAATGGCCGGATTGAAGATCTTCGCGCCGCGGCGGCTGTCCTGAAGGGCAAAAAGATCAAGAACGGCATGCGTGCGATGGTTGTGCCGGGCTCCGGCCTTGTCCGCGCCCAGGCAGAACAGGAAGGGCTGGCCAATATTTTTAGGGAAGCCGGTTTTGAATGGCGCCTGGCAGGGTGTTCCATGTGCCTGGCGATGAACCCGGATCAGTTGCGGCCGGGGGAACGTTGTGCCGCGACCTCGAACCGCAATTTTGAAGGCCGCCAGGGCCGTGGCGGACGCACCCACCTGCTGTCCCCCGCGATGGCGGCGGCGGCGGCGATCACCGGACGTCTGACCGATGTTCGCGAATTGACCTGATCCCGGGCCGCAACCTGACGATTTGACCGCAGCACCCGAAAGGCGCGAGACATGCAAAAATTCACCACACTCACCGGGATTGCGGCACCCATGCCGCTGATCAATGTGGATACCGATATGATCATACCGAAACAATTCCTGAAAACCATTAAACGGTCCGGGCTGGGCGTAAACCTGTTTGATGAGATGCGTTACGACGCGGATGGCAATGAAATTCCCGATTTTATCCTGAACCAGCCGCAATATCGCGACACCGAAATTCTGGTGACGGGCGACAATTTCGGCTGTGGATCATCGCGCGAGCACGCACCCTGGGCACTGTTGGATTTTGGTATCCGCTGTGTCATCGCGCCCGGTTTTGCCGATATCTTTTATAACAATTGTTTCAAAAATGGGATACTGCCCGTTGTTCTGCCACAGGATTTGGTCGACGTGCTGATGCACGACGCGGGCAAAGGTGCCAATGCCCGGATCACCGTGGATCTGGACGCGCAGACGATCACGACCTCGGATGGCAAGACTTTGCGCTTTGAAATCGACAACTTTAAAAAGAACTGTCTGCTTGAAGGATTGGACGATATCGGCCAGTCGCTGGAAAAGGTAGCGTCGATTGATGCCTATGAGGCCAAGGCCGCTGTGGAACGCCCGTGGATCTGATCCCGTTACCGTACTGTTGTTTCTGAATTTATAGCGGGCGGGGATTCCCCCGCCGGTTTACGTTTGTGGTTGGGTATTGGGTTCCGGTCAAATCTTGTGGCGTTATCGGGAACGATTGAATTTTGCGCCGCTTTATAATTTTTTATTTAAAGTGCCAATTTTCCCTAAACGGCCAAAGATGCTGAATGTTTTGCCCCCTGCTGCTTGATCGGTCAGGCGAACAGCGATGCAATTCAGGCGGTACCGGGGTATTCCCGTTGCAGCCTTGGGCGGGTTTTTGGCATTTCTGGAATGTAACGCCAATCTGTTCAAGCCTTACCAAGACCTTTGCATAATTTGGAGGATTGCGACAAACCATCAACCCGGTATGCTCCCGGGAGGCGTTCAGGGGTGGTTTGATGCACCTGCTTTGGCGCGATTCGCGTCGAACACGGATCGGGTCGGCGCAGAAGACGTTCTGACCAGGATTGACACGCCAGTGGACCTGGCGGTGGTGCTGGTGTGCGGCGTCCGCGACGGGAGGGCGGGTCAATGTCATCGAGGGCTGTGGTCATGTCGTGTTGATGCTGATTTCCGATGTTCTGGCCCCGATCACATTTGCCACGCTGCAAGGCGTTATTCGGACTGTTGCGGCCTGGCCCCTTTTATGTGCCAACATGGTGATGCGTGGTGTTGCTGTGGCGTGGTGCTCTATTCGACGCAAAATGCCACCACGAGTATGGCAACGTGGACGCGATTCAACCCGCATCAGCCTGATGCGTGCAGGT
>JACOMT010000235.1:0-1125 GCA_014623385.1 Paracoccaceae bacterium | reverse complement strand
GCCCGGGGCTATTGCTACGCGATATTGGTCGGGGGGCTGAGGACATCAACAGGGTTGTTGCGGCCATCGTTGAAACCAATGCCGATATTCTGGTGTTACAGGGTGTGGATTGGGATCTGGACCTGCTCGCGGCAGTGGCATTGGCCCGGCGGATTGCCAGGGTGGGCCCGAATTACCCGCATGTGTTTGCCCTGCCGCAAAATCGCGGTCTATCATCTGGCATGGATTTGGACGGTGACGGGCGGCTGGGCGGCCCAGGCGATGCCCATGGCTATGGTGCCTTTACCGGCCAAGGGGCGATGGTG
Organism: Paracoccaceae bacterium; assembly: GCA_014623385.1. Lineage (GTDB taxonomy): Bacteria > Pseudomonadota > Alphaproteobacteria > Rhodobacterales > Rhodobacteraceae > JACOMT01. Next base: position 820 of record JACOMT010000235.1, on the reverse strand, counting down.
ATCCTGTCCCGCTATCCGATTATGACCCAGGCAGTCACAGATTACGCGCCTTATCTCTGGCGTGATTTGCCGGGTGCGGTGCTGCCCGTGAACCGGGACCGCACGCCGTTCCCCTCGGCTCGGGCGCATGCGATGCAACGTCTGTCGTCCAGTGCCCATTGGGTGGTCCCCGTGGCCCTGCCCGGCGGTCAGTCGGTGGCTATTCTGACCTACCACGCCACACCGCCCGTATTTGACGGTCCCGAAGATCGCAATGGCCTGCGCAATCGCGACGAGACGCTGTTTTGGCAGCATTATTTGGACGGCAAGCTGGGCGATATCTTTGCCGGTCCTGTCATTTTGGCCGGGAACAGCAATCTGGATCCGGCTGGTGGTGATGGGCGCAGTCCCGCGATGCGCCAACTGTTGGCGCATCCCCGGCTACAGGACCCCTTGCCCGGCCAGCCGACTGTCGATTGGTCAGTGGGCAGTGGTCCCGGAACGTTGCGCGTCAGCTATGTATTGCCGGATCGGCTCTTGCAGGTCCTGGACGCCGGGCTGATCTGGCCCGCCCCCGGCGCTGGCACGCGTCACGCAGCGGTTTGGGTGGATGTGGTGCTGCCCTGATGGGCGATGGGCCGCACAAATGGTTTTGGCCAGCGGTGTTTACTGTGCAGGCGTTTTATTATCCAGCCGATGGACAGAACCCACAGATGGCCTTGTTGCACAAACCCTGCCGGGGGGTCACTGTTTGCCTGTGGTGTGATGGCCGGAGGCCGTAATCGGTTGGGTACCGGTTGGCACAACATGACGGACTAGCAGCTGTGCCCGCCGACGCGCT
>JACOMT010000234.1 GCA_014623385.1 Paracoccaceae bacterium | reverse complement strand
CATTGCCCGTGATGACACAAACATAACTGTCTTTGTGCATGTGGGGATTGAGAATGCATCCCGTGCCCGACTTGAGGCTGCTGCACAGCTTGAAACGGACCTGATTGTACGGTTACGCGAGGAGGCACCGGATGCCGATGCAGGAGAGCCCACCCCTTTCAGTCTTGCCGCAACCTGCCAGATGCTGCGGGCAGCGGGCCACAGTGAAGTACGGCCAGATATCGTTGAGGGCTTGCTGCGCGGTATGGCACAGGACGGACGTGACATGGAGGGCGGCCGTGGCAACATACATCTGCGAAAATCTTCGCGCGGCAGCATTCTTGTGCGCCTGCAACGCCCCTGGTCCATCATCAAGCAGACCGTAATGCTGCGCCAATTAGCGGGCGAGCACCTGCTTTCCTATCTCGTCCGAAAGGTGCCAAAAGGTGTGCGTGGCAAGGACATTCAGGTTGAAATCACGCTGGGTGGGTTGCTTGGCGCGATCAATGGCGACGCTATTTTGCGGGGTACCGTTAACGACCCGAACAAGCTGATGGACCGGGCCCTGCTTTGGCTTCACGAACAGCAGGTCATCGTGCTGGGCAAGGGCCTGTCGGTGTTTCGACCTGCAATTACGCTATACCTTAATCCGAAGGGTGGAAAGTTCACTGCGGATAATTTCGCCCCTCTTGAAGCGCATTACACTGAACAGACGATCCAGACCCATGTAATGGCGGCCTATGCCGAGAAGGGCCTTGAGAGCATGGACCAAGCCGAAAGACTATCCGCCGATTATTTCGTTCTCGACAGGGGGGCGTTCATGCGGCGCTGGATGCCAGGGCGCGGCACCGAATTGCGAAGGCAAGCAACGGGACAGTCCTGGGGTTCAATTGTCGAGTCGCTCGGCAATACATCCCAGAAACAGATTGTTCAGGACAACCGCGAGCAGACGAACGTATTGGTTCTGGCGGGACCCGGCTCGGGCAAGACCCGTGTTCTTGTGCATCGCGTTGCCTATCTGGTGAAGATCCGGCGGGAAGACCCGGGCGGCATTCTCGTGCTTGCATATAATCGCCACGCTGCTGTCGAAATCCGCGAACGCCTGCGCGGACTGATCGGGGATCAGGCACGCCTTGTCTCGGTGTCGACAATCCATGCGTTCGCCATGCGACTTGTGGGGGCGAGTTTTGTCAGCGGTGCGGCGACCGGGACGAGGGATTTCAAATCTTTTCTAACGGACGCGGTGCGGCTGGTACGAGGGGACGGGCTGGACAAGGCAGCTGCCGAGGCGTTGCGCGATACGCTTGTTCAAGGCTATCGTTGGCTTCTGGTGGATGAGTATCAGGATGTGGGAGCTGAGGAATATGCGCTCATTTCTGCTGTGGCGGGGCGGAGCCTAGACGACCCGGAGCTTCGCATCTCCCTCTTCGCCGTCGGCGACGACGACCAGAATATCTATTCCTTCGCCGGTGCCTCAATTCGTTACATCAGGCAGTTCGAGCAAGACTACATGGCAAAGCCCTTCTATCTTACAGCGAACTATCGCTCTACGGGTCATATCATTACCGCTGCAAATGCGGTCATCAACAGTGCTGCCGAGCGGATGAAAATTGGGCACGACATCACAGTCAATCAGGCCCGCCGCAATGCCCCTGCCGGTGGTGAGATGGCAGCACTTGATCCGGTCGCGCAGGGGCGCGTGCAGATCCTCAAATGCCCTGCTGGCAACGATACACAGGCGATGGCGGCGCTGGACGAGCTGGCACGCCTATCCAATCTTGTCCCGAACTGGATATGGTCCCGTGCCGCGATCATCTCGCGTGATTGGCGCAAACTGCTCCCGGTTCGGGATTTTTCCGAGTCGCGCCGCATCCCGGTCGAGGTCGCCAATGAGCGGCTTCCTGGTCTGTGGCGAATGCGGGAGATGCAGATGTTCATCGAAACAGTCCGGGCCTCGGCGGCACAGACATTGTCGCTGGCTGATCTTGCGAGGATGCTCAATTCGGTCCCGACCTCGTACTGGACCGCCCGTATTGATGAAGGGTTGGGTTTGCTTGCCCGGGAGGTCGGCGAACGAAATCTCACGGCACCGGACGTCATCGAGTGGCTTGCCGAATGGGCTCGTGATCACCAGGGCGAACAACGCGGTCTGAAGCTCTTGACGGCGCATCGTGCCAAGGGGCTCGAGTTTGATGATGTGGTAATCCTCGATGGCGGTTGGGAACGTCCCTCGCGCAACGAGGATCGGGATGCGCCCCGACGCCTGTTCTATGTCGCCATGACGCGCGCACGCCGGAACCTGATCGTCATGAGCAACGGCAATCATGAATATCTGCCGACGCATTCTCCGGCGGTTGTCAATCGTCATGTGATACCTGATTTGAGTACCTTCCCCGGCCCCAGACGTTTCTACCACTCTGCCGACGCACATATGGTTGACCTTGGCTATGCTGGCCGCCTGCACCCGGGTCACCCGGTATTGGCAGCAATCACACAGGCGCGGGTCGGTGATCCGGTGGATCTGGTTCGCGTTAACAACCACTGGCACATTAAAGACCTGCGTGGACGTATTCTGGTCAGAATGTCGAATGCCTTCTCGCCCCCCGGGAATACGCGGTTTGTACGCGGCCGGGTTGCGGTGATCCTTTGTCGGCGAAAGGAAGACAACAAGGACAAGACCTATCATCCCTCACTGAAACGGGACGCCTGGGAGGTGATCATACCCGAGCTGGTCTTTGAGGCTGTTTGACGTCAGTTTTTCCGGGGCCGAGGCAACAGCTTTCCCCCGGAACGACATATGCCCGGCAACGAGGTCCCTATCCGCAGCCCGGAATTATCTCTGGCAATTCGGGGGTATGCCAGTGCCATTATCCTCTATGGCCAGAGCCCCGTTGCATCATAGGCAGGCGTCCCGGCCCCCAGCGCCCCCGGATCTCTGTTGTCCCCTTGAACACAAGCCGCCCGCTTATCCTTGCCGGGGTGCTGACGTTGACCTTGTAAAACAATATCGCGCCGAAGAGGCAAGTGCC
>JACOMT010000233.1 GCA_014623385.1 Paracoccaceae bacterium | reverse complement strand
TTGCGGCCTTTGCATTGGTCTTTGCCGTGCTGGCACTGGGTGCCGCTGCCGGTATGCGCACCGAATGGACAGGTTCCATGGATCCTGTGGTTGGCGACAGGACGGGGTTGCAACCGATCCTGCGGGACCAGACGGCACGTCGATTGCTGCTTATCGGGCTCGTCAATGCGGCACCTGTGGCCATTAGTTCAACGCTGTTTCTGTTCTTTGTCGAAAGCCGACTGCTGGCACCCGATGCGGAAGGTCCGTTGCTGTTGCTGTTCTTTCTGTCCGCTGCCGCCGCCGCACCGGTTTGGGGTAAACTGGCTGAACGGTTTGGTCCCAAACCATGCCTGATCGCCGGTATGGTATTGGCGCTCATAGCATTTGGCTTTGCCCTGACCTTAGGGGCCGGGGATACGGTCCTCTTTGCCGTAATCTGTGTTGCATCGGGGGCCACCTTGGGTGCGGATATGACCTTATTGCCCGCGCTCTTTGCCAGACGGATGGCCGAATTATCCCCGCTCGCGACCGAAGGCTTCGGGCTGTGGTCTTTTGCTACGAAATTCACGCTGGCCTTTGCGGCGGTGGCCTTGCTACCGCTGCTGGAACTATCCGGCTTTGCGGCGGGGCCGGAAAATGACCCACCTGCACTGGCCATGCTGACCCTGTTATATGCGGGCGTGCCCTGTGCGTTGAAACTTTTGGCGATTTTGCTGGTCGCCACCACCAAGCTTGAGGAGGCTTAGATATGGATGCGATAATCCTTGTCCTGACGGGTGCTGTGATCGTTCTGGCGATCATGTTTGCCAAGAGGCAGTTTATGTCGTTCTTGGCCCAAAAACCCGAAGACTACAGCGATGCCACGGACGTCTTTGACATCCGCACCCATCTGAACGGCCCGATGATTTGTGAAGGTTTGGTATACGGCCCTACAGGGCGTGTGTCGTCCCGTTTTGTGGGGTATTTCAACGCCGAATGGAACCGGGATGAGGGCGTCATTACCGAGCACTTTCTTTATAATGATGGCACAACCCAGGACCGCACCTGGCGGTTGAAAGTGCTTCCAGACCGGGGGATTGATGCGCGGGCCGATGACGTGATCGGTGGCGGTTACCAATCCGGGCCATCAGTTCAGTTAAAATACCGGATCAGATTGCCCAAGTCATCAGGCGGCTACGTGCTGGATGCGGTGGATTGGATGTATCTGACTCCAAGCGGGGCCATTGTGAATCGCAGCCAGTTCCGCAAATTCGGGATCAAGGTTGCTGAGCTGTTCGCCACAATCCGCCCTGTCGCTGTGGTAGAAAAGTATAGTGCTGCCGCATGAATCGCTGGCAGGGGAAACGGTACTGGCTGGTTGGGGCCAGTGCTGGTCTGGGCGCGGCACTGGCCCGTGTGCTCAGCCACGCAGGTGTGCATGTGATCCTGTCCGCACGAGCAGCGGCACGGTTACAGGCGGTTGCAGATGGCCTGCCGGGACCCTGTGACGTCGTGCCAATGGATGTGGCCGATGATGCCAGCGTGGCCAAAGCGGCCAAAGCAGCTGGCGAGATTGACGGGGTCGTCTTTCTGGCCGGTGTCTATTGGCCTTTTTCCGCCGCTCATTGGGATGCCGATGCCGCGACGGCGATGGCCGACATCAATTTCACCGGGCTTGTCCGCGTCATGGGGGTGGTTGTGCCCCGCATGGTCGAACGAGACGCGGGCCATATCGTGATCACCGGCTCGCTGGCCGGTTTTCGCGGTTTGCCCGGCGCGATTGGATACGCGGCGTCCAAGGCAGGGGCCATGGCACTGGCCGAAAGCATGTATGCGGATCTGCATCGCACCGGTGTTAAGGTGCAATTGGCCAGCCCCGGCTTCATTCGCACGCGTCTGACCGACAAAAACAGGTTTGACATGCCGTTCATCATGGAACCTGATGCGGCGGCGCGGATCATTTTTAAACATATGCAAACCGATTATTTCGCACGCAGTTTTCCGACAGCGTTTTCCTGGGTCTTTCGGCTTAGCCGGTTTTTACCCAATTGGGTCTATAACCGTATTTTCACTTGATCCCCCGGTTTTGCCGCTATGTTGGCGGTATGGGCTGTAATCGTTAATCTGGAGGCGGGCACGGGTAGCGGCGGGGAGGCCGAGGGCGACAGGCTGCGCAACATCGAGAATATCCGGGGGTCGGAATACAACGACACCCTGACCGGGAATAACGGCAACAACCGCCTCCGCGGCGATGGCGGCAACGACACGCTTCAGGGCGGTGAAGGCGATGACACGCTTCAGGGCGGTGAAGGCAACGACACGCTGGATGGCGGTGCGGGTGTGGACGAGGCCAGTTATGCCTCTTCGGACGCAGGGGTGACGGTGGACCTCAGCCTGCGGGACACCAAGCAGGTCAGTGGCGGGCACGCCGCGGGCGACACCCTGACCAGTATCGAGAATATCCGGGGGTCGAAATACAACGACACCCTGACCGGCGATGACAGCGACAACCGCCTCTATGGTGGTGGCGGAATTGACGTGCTTAGGGGCGGCAAAGGCGATGACACGCTGGAGGGCGGGGCGGATGCGGACGTGCTCGACGGTGGTGGCGGTGTGGACGAGGCCAGTTATGCCGACTCGGACGTCGGCGTGATGGTGAACCTGACGACCGGGCAGGGCAGTGGCGGGCACGCCACGGGCGACACGCTGCGCAATATCGAGAATATCCGGGGGTCAGAATACAACGACACCCTGACCGGTGATCACAGTAGCAACCGCCTCGACGGCGGTGCAGGCGATGACACGCTGGCGGGCGGTGTAGGTGCGGACGAGATCGACGGTGGCGCTGGTGTGGATGAGGCCAGTTATGTCTCTTCCAACGTTGGCGTGACGGTGAACCTCAGCCTGCGGGACACCAAGCAGGTCAGTTACGGGCACGCCGCGGGCGACACACTGACCGGCATCGAGAATATCCGGGGGTCTGCACATGATGACCTCTTAAAAGGCGATGACGTCAAAAACGTGATCAAAGGCGGTGCAGGCAATGATCGGATTTACGGCC
>JACOMT010000232.1 GCA_014623385.1 Paracoccaceae bacterium | reverse complement strand
AAGCCGTTTAAGATCTTGCGTAATATATTGGCCTAGTTTATTACGTGCACACGCGGCTGGATCACGTTTTGCAAATGGCGGCGCATGGTGGCAGTCTGGACGTCCGCGCTGAAGATAGCGCTTCAATTACCTTCGCTTCCGAATCTGTATTCCGAAGAACAGCAGGAAGACCAAGGAAATACGCTTGCTCATGGTTCGCTGCGAACAAACGAATCTACATCTCGAGTGAAACGCTGGAGAAATTGAGAGCTGCTAAGGCTCGCAGTGGACTCGGAAGCGATGATGCTGTAGTCCTACACTTGATACAGCGCCATGAGCATTTGTGCACTATTGAGAGGTACGTTTGAAGGCGGGTTGCTAAAATCACGCTGATATGGACGTGAGCCTGTCCTCGATCTCTGCAGCACAAACGCTGATACTACTGCAGTGCTATCACCATCAGGGAACCCAAGGTCCAGCTCGAGCATTCCAATAGGTAAGCTGTGCTGTTGGCTAGCTTTGTCATGAAGAGCCAATTATTGTTTTCAGGGGTACCAGTGTCATCTGGGACTGACAGTACAAGATTTCAGATTTTGAATAAGTAAGAAATGCCCTTCAGTAGTTGTGAACTTGAAGATTGATATTTAGCTGCAGTGTAAATCCATCAATAACATCTACACCGATTGCTAGCAGACGCAGAAGGTGTACAAATCCGTGAGTAATCTAATTTTGTATCAGACATATGTTACACATAGTTTTATATAACAGTGAAATACAGTCAATGGGCACGGCATCTCACGATCATCAGTTGACATCTGGCAATGAAGTTGTAACAGAAATGGATACGCAGTAAGAGATTTTGTATATAGAGCGGGCGGAAAATTGTTGTACTGTAAGCCTTGAAGTATGTATGTAAATTATTATTATTAGTGTAATTTGTGGTAAGATAAACTGCAATAATCTCACAGATAATAATTAATTTTTTTAAAGCATGCCGTAAACGGGAATGTTCTGCAGGGTAAAGTTTTGCAGTTTTTGTGGATTTAATGGGAGCCGTGTAAGCCGGAATGTTTTCATTTGCAAAACTTTTATGCTGATTCACAGTACAGCGAAACTTTTATGCTGGGATTCAAACAGGGTTGCTATCCGCAAATCTTTTCCCCCGTGGAACATTTCCCATTTATGCTACAAAGATTGCGTACAGGAATATATACTTTTGGAATAACTTTTTATGCTATACCCATGCTTTCTTTTGTATACAATGTGAAGTACGCAGCACAAATAAAGACATGATTATTCCACCTTACAGCCCATCAGATTTGGATGAAACACTGAGTGCAATAGAAAACGTTGATGGAGCAATGGAGATGGGTACCCATTCTATTGCAGGGTACAGTATTGAGGAGCACGGATTAAATGGTAAATTACAATGTATGCAGCAGGAGTGTTGTGTAAATTATTTACTGTTCAGAATGGTAAATTTCCTAAGGAAGAAAATTTTACTGTTTAGTCTGATAAGGGCATTTTTATTTGTGTAACTGTATTGGTCTTTTCTCTGTGTGCACAATATACACATCCTCTCTATATACATTTAACTATTTTGACATTTGTGTTAGCTGTAATAATATCGATTGCATTTATTCATTGGTAGATAATGCTTATGACACGGACATTCCTGTTATGGAAATAGATGGAGTTGAATTAACAGCAGAGGCTGAGCACGAGTAAGATCTGGCCATGCACAAACAATCATATGTATCTCTGTATGCTTGTAGATTATTGACCGCATCATTACTACTGCATGATGACGATCATGCTGATACTTACAGGTAGTTCTTTTAAATGGGTTTTAGAATATTATAAAAAATAATTACAGTGAATGTGACGGAGACACTACACTTGAGGCACTTGATGAAAATATCGTGGAAGACCCAGAAGATGAAGCCGGGACCGCTGACCTTCTGCGGCAGGGCCCGGTGAAAGCGGGCGACGATGTCGGCCACCCGTTCCAGATTGGCGCGCAGGTCCTCCGGTGCATAGGTCTTGGCTTCGACGAAGCGGGAAACCATGACGCCGGGGCCGGCATAGATCACCTCGGGCGCCAGGCCGGCCGCGAAGGCGGCCTTGGCCGCCATGGTTTCGCGTTCGCGGCTGACGTGGTGAAAGGGCAGGTCCCGGCCGAAGCGCACCACCAGGCGCTCGCCGGAGTCGGACACCAGGAAGCTCTCGTTGGTGAGGCCGCCCAGCAGAGGCTCGTAGGAAATGCGGCCGCGCCAGACCGGTAGCTCCTCGATACGGTCTTGCTTGTCGCTCATGGCTTAACGCTCCAGTCCCAGGCGGCGCCGCAGGCGTCCGGCGCCGGCGCCGATCAGGCGGTCGGCAACGATGGCGATGAAGGCGACGCAGAGGCCGGCGACCAGGCCGCGCCCGGTATCGGCCTTGGTCAAGGCGATATAGACCTCCTGACCCAGGTCGCGGGTGCCGACCAGCGCGGTGATCACCAGCATGGAGAGCGCCAGCATGATGGTCTGGTTGATCCCCAGCAGGATCTCCGGCAGCGCCAGCTTCAGCTTGATCTTGGTCAGCAGCTGCCAGCGCGTGCAGCCGGCGGCCTTGCCGGCCTCGATCAGGTGCGGATCGACTTGCTGCAGGCCTAAGGCCGTGTAGCGGATGGCGGGAGCGACGGCATAGGCTACCACGGCGATCATGGCGGTGAAGTCGCCGACCCGGAATAGCATCACCGCGGGCATGAGGTAGACGAAGGAGGGCAGAGTCTGCAGCGTGTCTATGGCGAGCTGCACTCCCTTCCACAAGCGGTCCCGCTCAGCCGCCAGAATGCCGATGGGAAAGCCGATCAGGCAGGCGATCGCCACCGAAATGCCGCAGAGATAGACGGTGATCATGGCCTTGGACCAGAGCCCCACGGCGGCGATCAGATAGGCCGGCAGCGCGGTTTGCAGCGCCAGTTTCCAGCCGCCCAGCCGCCAGCCAGCCAACCCGATCAGGATCACCACGCCGGCCCAAGGCAGGCTCAAGAGAAAGCGCTTGAAGGG
>JACOMT010000231.1:6176-8617 GCA_014623385.1 Paracoccaceae bacterium | reverse complement strand
AGGAGCCAGCCACATTACCCGCGAATGACAGGCGATGACGGCCATGGTTGTGACCGTCGGGATTGCCGGATATCTATCCGTGAAAACCAGGTGGACGCAGAACGGTATCCTGTTGCCGATGATCAGCTGTGTTGGGCGCACGCTGCTGTTATATTTCACGCGCATCCATGTTCGGGATTAGCTCTGGGTATCCCGGGATTGGCGCGATTTTGTCCTTGATTGGCACGCTGGTCATTGTGCCGTTTCACTGGTGCAAGAAATAGCACTGTGATAATAGACATGTGATAGCTGTGATAGCCATGGTGGATGATTGTGGCGCAGATCATTGTGGGGCAGCGGCGGGTTTTCTGGCCACGCAGCTGATGCGGCTCGAGGCGGGCATCATCCCCACAATCGTTATCGGGATCGCCGGTGCGGTGTCGGGCGCGCTGGTTCAGATCTGGGTTTGGCCAGCATATTTCAAGTGCTGAACACAGTACCACCCCGGGTGTGATCAGGTCTTGTCCGGTTTTTTGAACGGTGCCATTCCGGCCTGCGCCAGTTCATGCGCCTTGTTGTTTTCCGGATGACCCGCATGACCCTTGACCCATTGCCATGTCACATCATGACGGGCCTGCGCGACATCCAGCCGCTGCCACAGCTCGGCATTTTTGACTGGCTTCTTACTGGCTTTTTTCCAACCGTTGCGCTTCCAGTCGAAAATCCAGTCGGTCATACCGTTCTTGACATAGGCGCTGTCGGTCACCACCGTGATCCGTGACGGGTGCGACAGGAATTCCAGGGCATGGATCGCGGCCAACAGCTCCATCCGGTTATTGGTTGTCTGCGCCTCACCCCCTTGCAGGGTGTGCTGCTTGACCACCGTATTGCCGTCCACCGTGCGCAGCAAAACGCCCCATCCGCCCGGACCGGGATTCCCCGAGCAAGCACCGTCTGTATAGGCAAAAAGATCAGGCATGTGCGGTGATGCAAATCCGGTCGGCCAAGGGGTCATCAAGACGTTTGCCGATTGTATCTGATTCGTCTCAACTGTCAAGTGATGCAAATCCAGTCGGCCAAGGGGTCATCAAGACCCTTGGTCGTGCCAAAGGTACACTTTGTCACGGTCAGGTCCGCATCCGACAACAGGCCGGTCAGCTCTTCGCCAGTGAAACAGGTATAAAGACGCCCCAGCTGATCCCGCGCTTCGCCTTCGCCCGGTTGAATGCCCCGGTTGAATGCCGATGCGCAACCGCCCATCCGATGCCAGCACCCGATGCAACCGGGTCAGAATGCGGGAAATGTGGGTGCACGGGGCGTGCAACAGGCTGAAATTGGCCCAGATGCCGTCCATTGATGCCTTCGCCTGTGACCTCGTCAAAGGCTATTTGATGCGCGTTGACGCCCGCAATGGCTGTGGTCCGGCGCACCGTCGCCACGGCGGCGATGATCGGGTCAGCGCCGTTATAGTTATCCCGCATCGCCGCATATTCATCGGCTCTGGTACCATAGACGGCGATGGTTTCCTGGTCGGTCACAGAAATATTTCAACACTTGGACAGGTGACCACAGCCACAGTTAACTGAACCCGAAGCGATATCCACCACAGCCGCGTCAGGCCCTAGTTAGCAAAGGCATAATCCAGGATCAAGAGGCGCGCAAAACCAAAGTGGTCGGCCCACTGCCCGTCATGAAAAAGCCCGCAGCACCGGGGCCACGGACAAGATATACCCGGGGGTACATACCCGGTGACCGCGCGACCGCTGCCTGCCTTTGTGACGCCTCCCCGTACACATACGCCAGATATGAAGCCAGGAATGACAGAGCCGTGGAAGAGCTGGATGTGAATCAGAGGTGCAGCAAACCATGTTGTCTGCATGCTGCAGGGTCATTCCGATCTGGCGGGATCCCGGGGACCAGCATAGCCGTTACATCCTGTGGTACCTTGACAATCGGGGCCAACCATGCACAGGGGGGATACCCAAAACCTGACCCGGTTCACGGAAACGGACCATATACACTGGACGAGGTGGAGGGACCGGTTGATCAAAATGATCGGCTATTTCGCCCTGGACCCGGACGGTACCTTGGGGTTTAATGGCAAGATCCTGTAGGTGTTTTGCCCCATACCAGAGGTTCGATCTAGTCATCAAATTCACACCGGTCTGGCACCATGGTTCTGGCAGGCGTTCGCAACACGCGCGGAACCTTGAATTCAACGTTTTCCCGGGTGATTTGGACCAGTTCGACAGTCACATCATAATGTTCGCGGAACGCATCGATGACCTCATTCACCAGGATTTCGGGTGCCGAGGCCCCAGCGGTGATGCCCAGCCTGGCGATACCCCGCAAAGCGTACCAATCGATATCTGTGGCCCGCTGCACCAGTTGTGCATAGTCGCACCCGGCACGCGTGCCAACCTCGACCAGCCTTTTGGAGTTCGACGAGTTGGATGCGCCCA
>JACOMT010000231.1:4772-6139 GCA_014623385.1 Paracoccaceae bacterium | reverse complement strand
GTCGCGTAACAAATGTCTTCCTTGTGCGGCCCGGCGATATTGGGAAACCGGTCTTTCAACGCGGCGACGATATCGACGGTGTCGTCCACACTAAGCGTGGTTTGCGTGACAAAGGCCAGCTTGTCCGGGTCCCGCACTTGCACGGTATCCACGTCCGCAACCGTTTCCACCAACAGCACGTCACCCTCAGGCAACTGGCCCATGGTACCTATGGTTTCGGGATGCCCGGCATGGCCGATCATGATCATCTGCAAGCCGCGGTCGGCGTGGTGCCGGGCCTCAATATGAACCTTGCTGACCAGCGGGCAGGTTGCGTCGACAAACAGCATCTTACGCCGTTCGGCCTCGGCCGGGACAGATTTCGGCACGCCATGGGCCGAAAAAATCACTGGCCGGTCGGTGGGGCATTTGTCCAGTTCCTCGACGAACACTGCACCCTTGTCCCGCAGGGTATCAACAACAAATTTGTTGTGAACAATCTCATGCCGGACAAAGACTGGCCTGCCCCATTTTTCCAGGGCCAGTTCGACGATCCTGATCGCCCGATCAACACCGGCACAAAACCCGCGTGGTTCAGCAAGCAAAATGGTTAGCGGCGGTTTGGACATTACGGCACTCCCTATGGCAGGTAGTGATAAAGGCCTGGCCAACAATAATCCAGAGCGTGGTTCCACCCGCGTCTTGTTGCAAAATGAAACCGGTGCCGGTTTATCATTCTGCTGTGGAAACAGCCATTGGCCTGTCTTCCGGTGCTTCCCCGACCACATCGTGCAATTCATCCGGTTCGATGAAATTATTCCTGTCGGCACAGCTCATCGGAAATCATCCGTGGTTGGATGCGTATGGTCGAAACGACTGAAACGCGCACACTCTGGCGTTCAAACAGTGAACGAAGTTCCGCATCACCCGAAAACAGAACGGTGTGATCAGCGCGCGGTGTCAATTTGATAAATTCACGGTTAATTTAATGGCTATGTTGTCCCTGATATTCCCTGGAAAGCCTGGTCGCCAGCACGAAGCCATTGAAGCCAACTAACGACACTTTATAGTGTAGCCGGTCCACCTCCGGACGGAGAGGGGAGTATTTCGTCATTTTCCAGCGGTGCTGTATAGTAAAATGTGATGGTAAAACGCGTACAGCACTGTGCCTCTGAGCATGAGCTCGTATCGTAGCAGCCTATAGTCGATGTCAAAACCCAACGCTTTTGCGGCGCGTAAAAATTCGACCCATCAATGAACAGCACAAGCCATTCATCATTGTAAAAAAATGACTTTGATCCGTTCGGTGATGTACCTATCGCGAATTTCGCGAGCAAGCGCGTGAAAATCGGTCTGGTGACAGGCAGCCAGACAAGGTTTCCGAGCTT
>JACOMT010000231.1:0-4745 GCA_014623385.1 Paracoccaceae bacterium | reverse complement strand
GACTGATCCATGTTGGACTGATTATGACATAACAGAAAGGTATAGAACCTGCTGTCAAATTGTGTCATCGCCATTGGTGCAAACATGCCATCCGGGGTCGGTTTGCCCGAGGTGACGGTGCGAAAATCGGTTGGTATGCTGGTACAGGCCGGGTTTGTTCTGCGCGCAGCCAGCCGGTTTTTTTCAACGCCCTGCTTTCCTGCCGGGTCTGGTCCTGGCTATGTCAACACGGTTGTGGTGGTGCAAACACAGAACCATCCCGAAGGTGTCATAAAAACGTTACATGATATTGAGGCAACTTTTGGCAGAGAGCGGATTGAGCGCTGGGGCAAGCGGTCTTTGGATCTGGATTTACTGGCCTGTAATGACCAAATTATCCCGGATGTAAAAACCCTTCAGTATTGGTTGAACCTGCCACTTGTGGACCAGATGCGCACTGTGCCGGATCGGGTCATATTGCCGCACCCCCGTATTCAGGATCGCGCCTTTGTCTTGGTGCCGATGGCGGATGTGGTCCGGGATTGGGTACATCCGGTCCTGGGTCGAACGGTATCGGAAATGCTGGCCGCACTAGACCCGGCAGAGTGTGCGCAGATCATGCCAATATGACCCGTAAACCGGCTTGTCAGGTGACAGATCCGGCACTATATATGTTATCTTGATCGTAACATCGCCAATTTGGAGACACCCATGGCCCGCGTGACAGTGGAAGACTGTGTAGACAAGGTTCGGAACCGGTTCGAGCTGGTGATACTGGCAGCGCATAGAGCGCGCGAGGTGTCGGCTGGTGCCGCAATCACCGTGGACCGGGATAATGATAAAAACCCGGTCGTTGCCCTGCGTGAGATTGCCGAAGAAACCCAAAGCGCGAATCAGCTGCGCGAGCGTCTGATCGAAAGCAACCAGACCCAGATCGAGATTGATGAACCCGAAGAGGACGAGATGGCCCTGTTGATGGGGGCCGCAGCTGACAAACCGACGGATGATGACATGTCCGAAGAAATGCTGTTGCGGCAGTTAATGGCGGCCCAGAGCCAGGGCTGAACCCGCGACCCCGGGAATGCGGACCCTGATGATTGCAGCTGATGATCTGATTGCGTTGGTCCGCAATTATAATCCAAAAACCAACGCAACGCGCCTGCGCGCGGCCTATGAATTTGGCCGCACCATGCACGACGGGCAGTTTCGCCATTCGGGCGAGCCGTATTTTACCCACCCCGTCACAGTGGCCGCTATTCTGACAGAACAGCGGCTGGATGATGCCACCATCATTACCGCCCTGTTGCACGATACCATCGAAGACACAAAAGCGTCCTATGGCGAGATTGCTGACCGGTTTGGGGATGAGGTTGCGATGCTGGTCGACGGCGTCACCAAGCTGACCAACCTGCAGATATCCAATCGCACAACCAACCAGGCTGAAAATTTTCGCAAGCTGTTCATAGCAATGTCGAAGGACCTGCGCGTGATTCTGGTCAAGCTTGCTGATCGTTTGCACAACATGCGCACGATCAAGGCGGTGTGCCCGGAAAAACAGGTGCAAAAGGCGCGCGAGACAATGGACATCTATGCGCCTTTGGCCGGACGCATGGGAATGCAATCCACGCGCGAAGAGCTGGAGGATCTCAGCTTTCGCGTGGTGAACTCCGAAGGCCGCCAATCGATCATGCGCCGGTTTATCAATATGAAGCACGAAACCGGCGACATCATCAACCGGATCACCGGGGATATGCGGATCGAACTGGAAAAGGCGGGGATTGAGGCCGAGGTGTTTGGCCGGGCCAAAAAACCCTATTCGATCTGGCGCAAGATGCAGGAAAAAAAGCAAACCTTTTCCCGTTTGTCCGACATTTACGGGTTTCGGATTTTGACCCAGAGCGAAGAGGATTGTTACCGGACCTTAGGGGCCATTCATCAAAGATGGCGGGCGGTTCCGGGGCGATTCAAGGACTATATCAGCCAACCCAAAACCAACGGGTATCGATCCATTCACACAACCGTGTCGGGCCGCGACGGCAAACTTGTCGAGGTGCAGATACGCACCGTTCAGATGCATGATGTGGCCGAAACCGGTGTGGCGGCACATTGGTCCTATCGCGACGGTGTCCGATCCGCAAACCCCTTTGCCGTTGACCCGGCAAAGTGGATATCGTCGCTGACCGAACGGTTTGATACCGAAGATGACAACGAGGGTTTTCTCGAAACTGTAAAGCTCGAAATGTATTCGGATCGGGTGTTTTGCTTCACGCCCAAGGGCGATGTCGTCAAACTGCCCCGGGGTGCCACGCCAATCGATTTTGCCTATGCAATCCACACGCGGATTGGTGAGGCGTGCGTAGGTGCTAAAGTGGACACGATCCGCGTGCCACTGTGGACCCGGCTGAGAAACGGACAATCGGTGGATATCATCACCGCCGAAGGCCAGGCACCCCAGGTCAGCTGGCTGGATATTGCAACGACGGGCAAGGCGCGGTCGGCCATCCGTCGGTCATTGCGCCAAGTGGACCGCGAACGGTTCATCAAACTGGGCACAGAACTGGCCCGCGTCGCGTTTGAAAACGTCGGCCGTAAATCCACGGACAAGGTCCTGGCCACCGTCGCGAAACACCTGCACCTGTCTGGCAGTAACGAGCTGCTGGCTCGCCTTGGTAGAGCGGAATTGACCGCGCGCGATGTGGTCCAGGCGGTCTACCCCGAATTGGTACCGGATGAAGGTGAACAGATACCGCTGCGCCGCGCAGTGATCGGCTTGCAACCCGGCCAAAGCTTTGAACGCGCGCCCTGTTGCCAGCCCCTGCCGGGTGAACGGATCATCGGTATCACCTTTCGCGGCAAGGGCGTTGTCCTGCATGCCATCAATTGTGACCGGTTATCCGAATACGAAGACCAGCCCGAACGCTGGGTCGATCTGAACTGGCATTCGGGTACGCACCCATCGGTCTATGCGGTGACGCTGGACCTGACGATCAGAAATGATGCGCAGAAGGCCAATATAAGGGATTTGAAATTTGTAGACCGGAAACCGGATTTTTTCCGGTTATTTATCGACATTGAAATGCGGGATGTTGAACAATTGCACTCGCTTATGCTGATGTTGGAGGCGGAAAGTGATGTTGCTGCGCTGGAACGGTATCGTGAACAGAAAATCCGCTCTTCTGTCGAAATCGGCTGACATCGGGCTGGACCAGCCGCCGTAACAAGCCGTAACAAAGAGAGTGCCCGTTGGTTTTTAAACGCCGAGATAAACAGCCCGTAATATACCGCCTGGTGCGCATGATTTATCCGCACGGCGGGTGGGGACGTGCATTTGCCTATGCCAAACATCGTCTGCGTCGATTGCCCGACACACCGGAAACGATCGCGCGCGGCATATGGGCCGGGGTTTTTGTCACATTCACGCCGTTGTTCGGCCTGCACTTTGTCGTTGCCGCCATCGTGGCACGCCTGGTACGGGGCAATATCGTGGCTGCACTAATGGCGACCTTTATCGGCAATCCATTGACCTTTTTTGCCATTGGCTATGCCTCGCTTCAAACCGGGTATCTGTTGCTGGGCATGGAGTTGGAGCAAACCACGATGCAGTCTTTTGGCCGGAAATTTGTCGTGGCCTGGCAGGATTTGAAACATAATTTCCTGGCACTCTTTACCGAGGACACGGCGGATTGGGTTGGGCTTGCCGCGTTTTTTGACGAGATATTCTATCCTTACATGATCGGCGGTATTATTCCTGGTGTGATTACGGCGACAGTGATTTATTATCTCAGCATACCGGTGATCCGTACCTATAAAAAACGGCGTCGCGTCCGGATCAAGGATATCAAGCGCAGCACCGATGTATAGGCTGACGGCGGGTTGAAACCCGGGTGGCCCGGGTGGGTTGATTGCCCTCGAATCACCAGCAAAAGGACATGATATGGGCACAGATGCAAAACTGCGGCTTGGGGTGAACATCGATCACGTGGCGACAGTTCGCAACGCCCGTGGCGGTGACTATCCGGATCCCTTGCGCGCCGCGAAGATAGCTGAACAAGCCGGGGCCGACGGGATCACCGCCCATCTGCGCGAAGACCGCCGACACATTTCCGATACCGATGTCGCTGGGTTGATGCGGGTGCTGGATGTCCCGCTAAATCTTGAAATGGCGGCGACAGCGGAAATGCAAACCATCGCCCTGCGCCATCGACCGCATGCAGTGTGCATCGTCCCCGAACAGCGGGAAGAACGAACCACCGAAGGCGGGCTGGAGGTGGCGGGCAACGAAAACCGCCTGGCGCATTTCATTGCCCCGTTGCACGATGCCGGATGCCGCGTGTCGATCTTTATCGCGGCAGAGCAGCACCAGATCGAGGCCGCGCACCGCATCGGGGCCGGGGTGATCGAACTGCATACCGGTACCTATTGCGATTCCCATGCCAGAGGCCGGTTTGAAGCCGGAAACCGCGACCTGGAGGCACTGCGCGACATGTCGGCCTTTGCGCATTCGCTGGGGCTGGAGGTGCATGCCGGGCATGGGTTAAATTATGGCAATGTAAAGCCAATTGCCGCCCTTCCCGAGATATGCGAACTGAACATCGGACATTTCCTGATTGGTGAGGCAATCTTTCGCGGGCTGGAACCCGCAATCGCCGAAATGCGCCGCCTGATGGACGAGGTGCGCAGGTGATCGGGCCGGAATTCTATTGTCATCATCTTTGTCGGCTATGCCGTTCTGTTTTCGCGCATCAAAGTCGTTGCGGCCTGTGGTC
>JACOMT010000230.1:4722-6390 GCA_014623385.1 Paracoccaceae bacterium | reverse complement strand
CCGGGTATGATCCGGTGCCCGACCTGACCGGACAATCCCCGAACATCCCGGCCCCTGGCCCAGGTGGCAATCCGCCACCGGACACATAGGTTATCCCTGTTGCAACCCCCTTGTCGGCGGCCCCGGCTGTCCGAACTGATCTTAAAAGAGATACGCCACAGCATGAATGACAACACCACCTATATTCCGCCCAAAGTCTGGAAATGGGACAGCGAAAACGGCGGGCGTTTCGCCAATATCAACCGCCCCATTGCCGGGGCGACCCATAACAAGGCATCGCAGGTCGGAAAACATCCCCACCAGCTGTACTCGCTGGCCACCCCGAACGGGGTTAAAGTCACCATCATGTTCGAAGAACTGCTGGCCCTGGGAATTGAAGAGGCCGAATACGATGCTTGGCTGATCAATATCAGCGAAGGCGACCAATTCGGCAGCGGCTTTGTCGATGTCAACCCGAATTCGAAAATCCCGGCCCTGATGGATCACAGCACCGATACCCCGACCCGGGTATTCGAAAGCGGCGCGATACTGCTGTATCTGGCTGAAAAATTTGGCAAATTTCTACCCAATCAGGCATCGCGGCGACCCGAGATGCTGTCGTGGCTGTTCTGGCAGGTGGGCAGCGCGCCGTATCTGGGCGGCGGGTTTGGCCATTTCTATGCCTATGCGCCGGAACAATGGGAATATCCAATCAACCGCTTTACCATGGAAACCAAACGCCAGATGGATGTGCTGGACCGCAACCTGGCCAAACGTCCGTTCATGATCGGGGACGAATACACCATCGTGGATATGGCAATTTGGCCATGGTATGGTCAGCTGGCTCTGGGGCGGCTCTATGAAGCCGCGGAATTTATTGATGCGAACAGCTATTCCAACGTGATGCGCTGGGCCAGGGAGCTGGATGCGCGACCGACGGTTTTGCGGGGCCGCATGGTCAATCGCCATTTTGGCGCGCCCGGCCTGCAACTGCACGAACGCCACGACGCATCGGATTTCGATCTGCGCACGCAAGACAAAATTGCACCCGGTACGGATAACATGCCAGACGAATGATGCTAGGGACCCGGCGGGGCCCCCTGACAGCGGGCTGGCCTGCGGCCCTGTTTGGCCAGGCCCGGAAACGCGCTATGTACCGCCGCAACCCCGTCACGGGATCTCGGATGCTGGACGAAGATACCGGCATTCATCCGCTGTTTGCGGGCGCGTCCGGAACGACCGGGTTTCGCAAGCTGCGGAAACGGGTTGTGCGGCATACGCGCTATGTGCCTGACCGGTAAAGGATGATCGGGCGCGGGCCCCGCTGGCTGGTGTGCCTGTCCAGCGACAAGGATTCCCACACCCTGTTGGCGCGGTGCTTTATGAGCTGAAATTTTGTCGAGCTGTTGGCATACAACCCGGATCAGGGCCAGCCGGGATTTTCGGCAACCGTGCTGCCCGCCTTTCTGAAGCGTATGGGGGGGATCGAATATCAAGACACCTGTTCGGTTGTGATCGACAAAAATTCCCCCGGGGTCGAACCTTTTGTACGCCATGTACGCGGCTGCGTCGGGGGCATTTTGTGTCGCGTTGCCCGCGAGGAAAGCTGTGGTGCCGTTGTTTTGGGGCACCACCGGGACGATATCCCGAAAAATATTTTTTATGAACCTGTTTCACGGCGGGCGTGGT
>JACOMT010000230.1:4082-4700 GCA_014623385.1 Paracoccaceae bacterium | reverse complement strand
TCTGTCGCCCGCCTGCCTGTGTGGCAGGGGCCAATTGCGACACATTCGCGACATTCGTGCCCGCGATGGCATATCCGATTATCCCTTGCAATCTGTGTGGCAGCAGGTGAAGCAGCTCCTGGAGCCGAGAAGCCATCTGCGGCGCGCACATACGGAACATTCCGGTGGAACATTCAGGGGAAATTTCAAGGCCGCGCGCATGAGCCCGCGAACATCAGATCCCCGGGCTGAGCCAACCCTGGTGTCAACCCTGAATTTCAACCGGTACAGGCCGGGTCACGGTGGGGGGCGAGGTGCTGGGCAAGGTAGTCCCGTCCGGGGCGCGGTTTGGCCAGGTGCCGGAATGGACCACGAAACCGCAAGGATCGGCGGCAGTGCCCGCTGGCCGACACCGCCGTGCGCATCGATCCTGTTGGGTGGTCCCGGGTGAGTGCCGATTCCGCTTGACCTTTGCCGTCACAACCGGTTGAACCCGAACAAAGCACAGGCAGCACAAGGTGGCGGTCCCCGATGGACGATCAGAACAAGAATCTCATCCTTGCAACAGCCCTGAGCTTTTTCGTTATCCTGATTTGGTTCGTTCTGTTTCCGCCGCCAGAACCGGCACCGTTGGACGAA
>JACOMT010000230.1:0-4039 GCA_014623385.1 Paracoccaceae bacterium | reverse complement strand
AGCCCCCGCCAGCAGCCTGACACCCCCGGTCGCTAGCACCACGGATAGCATCGCATCTGCCCCCGGCGTGGCCATAGGTACACCCGAACCCGCGGCGGTTCAGACTGACCCCGATATCGCCGCAGCACGGGTCGCCATCGAAACCCCGCGCCTGACCGGAACCATTTCGCTGCTGGGCGGCCGGGTGGATGAGCTGTTCCTGAACGATTATCGCGTGGCACTGAATGACCAGGCCATTGTCCAGATGCTCGCCCCGGTCGGTACCACAGGGGCCTATTACGCAGTTTACGGTTGGGCACCGGGCGCGGGCCTGGGGCCGGGGGATGTGCCGGGGGCAAATACGATGTGGAGGCTGAGCCAGGGAACGGTCCTGACCCCGGAAACGCCGTTGAGCCTGACCTGGGACAATGGCAAGGGGCTGCGCTTTACCCGCATGATCGCCATCGACGACAATTACATGTTCCGCGTGACGCAATCGGTCACTAACGCGGGTGCGGTGCCGGTCAGCCTGGCACCCTATGGCATTCTGGCCCGGCATGGCGAGCCGCAGAACCTGAAAAACTTCTTTATCCTGCATGAAGGCGTGGTTGGCATGTCCGACGGGGAGTTGATCGAAATCGATTACGACAAAATGCCGGATTTCGACATTTCCCCGCGTGAAGGCGCGCGCGCCGAGGTTTTGCAGGTTCAGGAAAACGGCTGGCTCGGCTTTACCGACCATTACTGGATGACGACGCTGATCCCTGAACCGGGCACCGC
The DNA here is from genome assembly GCA_014623385.1 of Paracoccaceae bacterium. GTDB lineage: Bacteria > Pseudomonadota > Alphaproteobacteria > Rhodobacterales > Rhodobacteraceae > JACOMT01. The sequence goes on along the minus strand of JACOMT010000230.1, from coordinate 3,280 downwards.
GTTCAAATCGGTGGCAAAATATGATGAACGCCGTGACATTTACCAGACCGAGGTGGTGATGCCGACCCGAATGGTCACACCAGGCCAGACCGCATCTGTCACCAGCGAATTGTTCGCGGGTGCCAAAGAATGGGAAACCATCCGCGCCTATCAGGGCGACGGGATCGACCGGTTTCTGGATTCCATTGATTGGGGTTGGTTCTTTTTCCTGACCAAGCCGATCTTTTCAATGGCCAGGATGAAAGAGCTGCAGCCAGAGATGGAAAAGCTGAAGGAAAGCGCGGGCGATGATCGGCAAAAGCTGCAAAAAGGCATGGTGGAGCTCTACAAGAAAAACCAGGTCAACCCTGCGGCGGGCTGTTTGCCGATCCTGCTGCAGATCCCGATCTTCTTTTCGCTTTACAAGGTGATCTTTGTCACCATCGAGCTGCGCCAGGCACCGTTTTTTGGACCGTTTCAGGATCTCAGCACCCCGGACCCCACCTCCATCATGAACCTGTTTGGCCTGCTGCCCTGGACCGGGCCGACACCGGATACGCTGCTATCGTTGATCTTCATCGGGATTTTGCCGCTGCTCCTGGGTATTTCGATGTGGCTACAGCAGAAACTGAACCCGGCACCAACCGACCCGACGCAACAGATGATCTTTGCCTGGATGCCATGGATTTTCATGTTCATGCTGGGCGGGTTTGCCAGCGGGCTGATCGTCTACTGGATTTCGAACAACGTGATCACCTTTGTCCAGCAATATCTGATCATGCGTGCCCAGGGCTACACGCCTGACCTTTTTGGCAACATCCAGTCGAGTTTCAAACGCAAGGCCAAGGATGACGTCCAGTGACCGCGCGGCTGAAACAAATCCGGCATCACCCGATCAAGCGACTTAGGGCCGAACGCCTGAAACGGGCGCGCCTGCAGGCAGCTGCGCCGCTAAGTGGTGATCCTGCACGGCGGGGCCTGCGTCATGCGGGCAGTGCGGCAACCGGCGACTGGCAACCGCGCCGCAATTTTGTCGTGTTTGTCGTGGTCTCCTGCCGCCCGCAACTGACCCGGGGCACCGCGCAGACGCGGGCCGATGCCCGCCGCCTGATGGTACAGCATCATGATGGCACTGACCTGACTGTGGACCCGGCACAGGATGGACCCGCAGTCGTTGATCGGGTGTGGCCGCTCTGGCCGACACAGCATTGGAAACCGGTGGAACTGGTCCACGCCCCACCCTGTGGGATGGCTGATAACGGGTTGGGACAGGTGTCGGTGATGAACCTGCCAAGCCTTCGGGTGCTGCCCGACCGTATCGGACAAATGCCGGGCGCGCGCCGATTCCGTGGAAACCTGTGGGTCGCCGACCGGGCACCCTGGGAAGAATCTGACCTGAACGGCAAAACCGTCACGATCAGCGACAGCCAGCCGGAGACACCCGGGCGTATCGACCACTACCACGCGACCGGGGCGAATCCAGATACCGGCCTGCGCGATGTTGAACCGCGCCGTGCCCTGATGCAGGTCTGTGATCAAAATGATTTTGGCGTCTATGCGACCCTGTGCCAGGGTGGCCGGATTGCTGTCGGCGATGCGGTCACGGTCTGATGCCCGCCCTGCCATTCCCATTGGCAGCACCGCCAGAGCGCACACAAACCGAGGCCGCGCGGAAACTTTTTGCCCAACCGGCCAGGTTTCTCAAAGGTGTGGTGGCCATGTCCGGCCTGCCGCCCGCCGACCGGACAGAGGTCTGCTTTGCGGGGCGGTCAAATGTCGGCAAATCGTCTTTGGTCAACGCATTGACCGGGCGCAAGGGGCTTGCGCGCGCCTCTGGCACGCCGGGTCGCACACAGGAAATCAACTTTTTCACGCTGGCAGAGCAACACTATCTGGTTGATTTGCCCGGCTATGGCTTTGCCAATGCCCCGGTGCCGGTCAAAGAGAAATGGCAGCGGCTGTTGAAACAGTATCTTGGCGGGCGCCAATCGCTGCGGCGGGTCTTTGTTCTGATCGATGCGCGCCACGGGATCAAAACGGTGGACGAAGAGATCCTGAAACTGCTTGACACCAGCGCGGTAACCTTTCAATGCGTCCTGACCAAGGCGGACAAGGTCAAACCGGCGGAGCAGGGCAAAGTGCTGGACGCGGTGCGCGGAGCACTCGACAAACACCCCGCTGCCTTTCCGGAAATCGTGCTGACATCTGCCGAACAGGGCGAGGGCATCAGCACCTTGCGCGCGATCATTGCCGGTCTGCCCTGATATCCGGACATGTTCCGCACCGTTCACCTCAATCCTGTCAATCCCGGTCCCGGTCCCGTTCCCGGAAATGTACGGGCTTTCTGGCGAATACAGCAAGAAAATGGTCAAAGCAATCGTCGACAATCGTTTCCGTACCGGGTGACAGGATCAGGGTTTAGACCTCTCCGGGCGCGATGGCATTGACCCGACCAGCCAATGGACCAAAATCATGGGTCATTTCCCGTGTCGGCGCGGCCAGAGCGGCCATCCCCGGACGTGGCATGGCCTGGCCAATCCCCGGCCAATCGAGATCACACGTTCACCACCGGGGGGCCACACACTGCGACCAATTCATCTACGACCGGGGCAAAGAAATTGACGTGAAATACCCAGATCAGTGTCGAGTGTGTTCAGCCGGGCCCCCGTGTTCCCCTTTGGGCGAAATCCCCGCATTATTGAGCAGCACATCCAGCTGCCCATTGAGGCGGCCCTGAATGATCCCAACCGCGTTGATGGTTTCAGACGGAACGATATGATCATCCGCGCCCTTTTTCCACGGGCATTCCAGCAGCAGGGAGGCGCGGAAACAGGCGATAACTCGCCAGCCCCCGGCATGAAAACAACGCATGGTAGCGTGTCCAATACCGTGACTGACCCCCGTCAACAGCAATCGTCAACAGCAATGTCTGTTGCGTCATAATTCGTTGCACTCTGGTGGGTCGCACAAGGGTTACGAGCTGCTCGTATCATTGCACAAGGGTGGATCTTGGACTTTGCCGTCGTTGCCGGTAAGAGCCATGTCCAAAGGACAGCCCATCGCATGAAAACCCAGAACATGGACCCAAACCGGATCGCGACCGCCGAAACCCTGTCGCGCGCCCTGCCATATCTTCAACGCTATGACGATGCCATCGTGGTCGTCAAACTTGGTGGCCATGCCATGGGCAGCGATGCGGCAATGGAAAGCTTTGCCCGCGACATCGTCTTGCTGCAACACGTGGGCGTAAACCCCGTGATCGTGCATGGCGGTGGTCCGATGATCAACGCGATGCTGGATC
>JACOMT010000229.1 GCA_014623385.1 Paracoccaceae bacterium | reverse complement strand
GCAGAGGTCTTAGCAGGGGTCTTAATTGAATAAACGCGGCATAGCTCTCTATCAACAGGTTGGGCTGTTAGCCTTGTGCAGGCGGACTAGTGCGGGTCGCCCCAATCAAATGGGGTGTTGACAGCCGTCACGGCTCTGTTTTACGTTTATAAATGTAATATGTAGGAACCGGGTTCATGCCCTTTTGGCTGAAACTTATACTGAGTGCTGAAGATCTAGCTTTTTGTCGCTTCGGTCCTCTGAATAACCTTTCGGTGCTCTTATAACCTATTGCATCGTTCGCCTCTAAATGGGAATGATGCCGCATTTTGCGTTTGTCTGTGGGTCATCTGCAGCCGAGCGTGCCAGATATAAACCGCACGCACATGCGTGCATGGAACCTTGTGTGTCGCGAAACGGAGTACGAATTCTCGAATGCCCACGATCCAGCAGCTGATTCGCAAACCGCGACAGCCCAAAATTAAACGCTCGAAATCCATTCACCTGGAACAGTGTCCGCAGAAACGTGGTGTCTGTACCCGAGTTTACACCACCACACCGAAAAAACCGAACTCGGCCATGCGGAAGGTTGCCAAGGTGCGCCTGACCAACGGCTTTGAGGTTATCAGCTATATCCCGGGTGAGAGCCACAACCTACAGGAACATTCGGTTGTTCTGATTCGTGGCGGACGTGTAAAAGACCTTCCCGGTGTGCGCTATCACATCCTGCGGGGCGTTCTGGATACGCAGGGTGTCAAAGACCGGAAACAACGCCGCTCGAAATACGGTGCCAAGCGCCCGAAATAACCCGAAATAAGAGGTACAGATTTATGTCCCGACGTCACGCTGCTGAAAAACGCGAAGTTCTGCCTGACGCCAAATTTGGCGATAAGGTTCTGACGAAATTCATGAACAACCTGATGACCGACGGTAAAAAGTCGGTCGCAGAGAAAATCGTTTACAATGCGCTGGATCGTGTTGAGTCAAAGATCAAACGCGCACCGGTGGAAGTGTTTCACGAAGCGCTGGACAACATAAAACCGTCGGTCGAGGTTCGCTCGCGCCGTGTTGGTGGTGCCACCTATCAGGTTCCAGTTGAAGTCCGCCCCGAGCGCCGTGAAGCATTGGCCATCCGCTGGCTGATTTCCGCCTCACGCGGTCGCAACGAAAACACAATGGAAGAATGCCTCGCTGGTGAACTGCTGGATGCAGTGCAGTCCCGTGGTTCTGCCGTTAAGAAGCGCGAAGACACCCACAAGATGGCAGAGGCCAACAAGGCTTTCTCGCATTATCGCTGGTAACCCTTTCGACCTTTCAGAGGCTCAATAAAATGGCACGCGAGTATCCTCTTGATCGCTACCGTAACTTTGGCATCATGGCCCATATTGATGCGGGTAAAACCACCACGTCGGAACGGATCCTGTATTACACCGGGAAGTCCCACAACATTGGTGAGGTGCACGATGGTGCGGCCACCATGGACTGGATGGAGCAGGAGCAAGAACGCGGCATCACCATCACCTCGGCGGCGACAACCACCTTCTGGGAGCGCACCGAGAACGGGACCGAAACACAAACCGAAAAGCACCGGTTCAACATCATCGACACCCCTGGCCACGTGGACTTCACCATCGAAGTCGAACGTTCATTGGCGGTTCTCGATGGTGCCGTTTGCGTGCTGGACGCCAACGCGGGTGTGGAACCCCAGACCGGTGCGGACTTCTTCAACTGCCACAAGATGATCGAAGAACGCACCGGCACGCGTGCTGTGCCTGTCGCGATTCCGATTGGCGCGGAATTGGAACTGGAAGGTTTGCTGGACCTGGTCCTGATGAAGGAATGGTTGTGGAAGGGTGAAGACCTGGGCGCGACCTGGGAACTGAATGACATCCGTCCGGAACTGCAAGGCCAGGCCAACGAATGGCGCAGTATAATGATCGAAGCTGCCGTCGAAATGGATGACAACGCGATGGAAGCCTACCTGGAAGGTGATGAGCCGGATGCAGAGACCCTGCGCAAATTACTGCGTAAGGGTTGCCTGGAAATGGCTTTTGTTCCGATGCTGGGTGGTTCGGCGTTCAAAAACAAAGGCGTTCAGCCGCTTTTGAATGCTGTGCTTGACTATCTGCCCAGCCCGCTGGACGTTGTCGAATACATGGGTTTCAAACCTGGCGACGAAACGGAAACCCGCAATATTGTGCGCCGTGCGGATGACGACATGCCGTTTGTCGGCCTGGCGTTCAAAATCATGAACGACCCGTTTGTGGGCTCACTGACCTTCACCCGGATTTATTCGGGCATCATGAACAAAGGTGACAGCATCCTGAACTCGACCAAGGGCAAGAAAGAGCGAATCGGTCGGATGATGATGATGCACTCGAACAACCGCGAGGAAATCGAGGAAGCGTTTGCAGGTGACATAATTGCGCTGGCGGGCCTAAAGGATACCACCACCGGTGACACCCTGTGTGATGCGAAAGACCCTGTCGTTCTTGAAACGATGACCTTCCCGGAGCCAGTGATCGAGATCGCAGTCGAGCCGAAGACCAAAGGCGACCAAGAGAAGATGAGCCAAGGCCTAGCGCGTCTTGCAGCCGAAGACCCGTCGTTTCGCGTGGAAACTGACCTCGAAAGTGGCCAGACCATCATGAAGGGCATGGGCGAACTGCATCTCGACATCCTGGTCGACCGTCTGAAGCGCGAGTTCAGGGTTGAGGCGAACATCGGCGTGCCGCAGGTGGCTTATCGCGAGACCATCTCTCACGAGGTCGAACATACCTACACGCACAAAAAACAATCGGGTGGTGCGGGTCAGTTCGCAGAGGTGAAGATGATTATCACCCCGACCGATCCGGGCGAAGGATATTCTTTCGAAAGCCGAATCGTCGGTGGTGCCGTCCCCAAGGAGTACATCCCGGGCGTTGAAAAAGGCATTGGCTCGGTCACGGACAGCGGCCCGCTGGCTGGCTTCCCGGTGATTGATTTCAAGGTGGCATTGATCGATGGGAAATTCCATGATGTGGACTCCAGCGTTTTGGCATTTGAAATCGCGGCCCGTATGTGCATGCGCGAAGGCATGAAAAAGGCTGGTGCGAAACTATTGGAACCGATTATGAAGGTTGAAGTAATCACGCCTGAGGAATACACTGGCAGTATCATCGGCGACTTGACCTCGCGTCGGGGCCAGGTGTCGGGCCAGGGACCACGCGGCAACACGATTGTGATTGACGCCTTCGTGCCGCTGGCGAACATGTTCGGCTATATCAACAACCTGCGTTCGATGTCATCGGGTCGTGCGCAGTTCACAATGCAGTTTGATCACTATGATCCGGTACCGCAGACCATCTCGGACGAAATTCAGGCGAAATATGCCTAATACATTTGGGGGAGCCCCCTGGCTTTCCCTTCCAAATAACAGGAGGCCATTGTGGCAAAGGAAAAGTTTGAACGAACAAAGCCGCATGTAAATATTGGCACGATTGGTCATGTTGACCATGGTAAAACGACGCTGACGGCGGCGATCACCAAGTATTTTGGGGACTTCAAGGCGTACGACCAAATCGATGGTGCACCGGAAGAGAAAGCGCGCGGCATCACCATCTCAACCGCCCATGTGGAATACGAAACCGACAACCGCCACTATGCCCACGTGGACTGTCCCGGTCATGCCGACTATGTCAAGAACATGATCACCGGTGCCGCACAGATGGACGGTGCGATTCTGGTTGTCAGCGCCGCAGACGGCCCAATGCCACAAACGCGCGAACACATTCTGTTGGGCCGCCAGGTTGGTATTCCTAAACTTGTGGTGTTCATGAACAAAGTGGACCAGGTCGACGACACAGAGCTTCTGGAGCTCGTCGAAATGGAGATCCGTGAACTTCTGGACAAATACGAATATCCTGGCGACGACACGCCAATCATTGGGGGTTCGGCCCTGGCCGCACTCGAAGGGCGTGACCCCGCCATCGGCGAGGACAAGCTCAAGGAACTCATGACAGCAGTGGATCAATATATTGACACGCCGCAACGCGCCGTGGACCAGCCGTTCCTGATGCCGATCGAAGACGTTTTTTCAATCTCTGGGCGCGGTACAGTTGTAACCGGTCGGGTAGAACGGGGTGTGGTCAACGTGGGCAACGAGATAGAGATCGTCGGCATCCGCGATACCAGGAAAACCACCTGTACCGGTGTGGAAATGTTCCGCAAGCTGCTCGACCGTGGCGAGGCGGGCGACAACATCGGCGCACTGCTGCGTGGTATCGACCGAGACGGTGTAGAGCGTGGCCAGGTTCTGTGCAAGCCGGGTTCGGTGACGCCACACACCAGGTTCGAGGCCGAGGCCTACATCCTGACCAAGGAAGAGGGGGGACGCCACACGCCGTTTTTTGCGAACTATCGTCCACAATTCTACTTTCGCACGACGGATGTGACGGGTACCGTGACGCTGCCTGAAGGCACAGAAATGGTGATGCCGGGCGACAACCTGAAATTCACCGTGGAGCTGATCGCGCCAATCGCAATGGAGGACGGCTTGCGCTTCGCAATCCGCGAAGGTGGCCGTACCGTCGGGGCCGGCGTCGTGTCAAAAATCATCAAGTGATTAAATGTTCCATCCCGGATGATCACATAGCCCCCTCGTTGGTCTGCGCTTTTCATGGGCCGATCTGTTCGGGAGGGATCGATGCAAATCATGTTGCACAAGAAGGCCTCTGCGTGACAGGGTGATGTTCTGGTGGAAGCTTTGATTTGGCCATTCTGTCCGGCCCGCTGGCCTTNNGCGGTTTGGGTGGTCTGGTTATGCGATTGCCGGTATTTGCGGGGCAGGTTCTGCCCGATTGCCATCAGTGCCAGTCGGGAGTTTTGTTTTGGCTTGCCCGAACTATCGGGCGGTGCTTCACCCTGCCAAAGCACTGTTCAATCCCTCAAGCGGCGGTTGGAGCTCAGCTTGCCCCCGCGTTTTCCCAAGCCCGCAGGGGTCGATCACGGGGCGGCCATTCGCATGATCCCGTCACGGTATCGACCGCGCAGGGCGTCCCGATTGATCTTGCTGGCACAGGCCCTGTCGGCCAATACCCGCCTGCGCGTTCGCCCCTTTGACCAGGGTATCTAACCCGCGGCTCCCGGCCCGGTTCGCAGGTGCCCGTATGGACCTTGTCGATGAAGCCTGCCCCTTCCAGGGCCTCGTCCGGGCGCGCAAAGCCGTTGGATTTCATCCGCTTCCGGCCTTTCTTGACCCACCGCGCTTGCATGTCGGTGCTGAAATGCATGTCTGGATCGTCAGGCGGATCGTCGGAGGCTTCCTCTTCAGCCCGTATGGCTGCCGGGGTGGGGACGGCACGTGTTCCACCGCTTCGACCCGTGATGCTCGATAGTTGAGGGCGCGTGCTCCAGCTTCGGGGTGCTTATGCAGAAGTCTTGGATAATCTGTTTTCTGTTTCAGTGGTTCGTATTCCAGACGCTGGTTCTTTCTGCGTAAGGTATGCGGGTCTTATCGGAATTGGCGAGATGTATCTGAATGGTGGTCGGCTGGTGCTGCATGGTTGTGTTGCCGGTGGTTTGATCTATTCGAAACAAACCCGGGCGCGGGTTAACTGATCCCAACCGCTTTGGGCACGGGCACGGTGCACAGCCCGGAACGATTGCAATCATCAGCCACAAGGACCTATTGCGGGCGGCCCGGGCGGCCTATTGCGGACCTGTTGCACCAGCACCCCGGATCGGGTTTGTGGGGTCCGGCAAATGGGCATCGGCCCCAGGGCACCACATCTATGCCCGTGAGGGCGTGGGTTGGCTGTGCTTCGTGGACCCGGACGCCCGCA
>JACOMT010000228.1 GCA_014623385.1 Paracoccaceae bacterium | reverse complement strand
CCGAACGGCTTGGCCGACGTGAACCATTTCCACGCAGCCGGCGGCTTGGGCTATATGATCGGTGAGCTCCTAAAAGCAGGCCTGTTGCACCCCGACACCAAGACCGTCGTCGGAGACAGCCTGTCGGATTACACGGCCGAGCCGAAACTGGTCGATGGAGCGCTCAATTGGCAGCCAGGGATCGGCAAAAGCCTCAACGAAAAGATCCTGCGCACCGCAGAGGATCCTTTCCAAGCCACCGGTGGGTTAAAACGGCTTACAGGCGAGATTGGCACAGCCGTGATGAAAGTGTCCGCCGTGGCATCGGAACATCATATCGTCAAGGCACCGGTCCGAGTGTTCAAGGATCAGAATGAGGTGAAGGCCGCATTCAAAAACGGTGAATTTACCGGTGATGTGATCGTCGTGGTCCGGTTCCAGGGGCCCAAAGCAAACGGGATGCCGGAATTACATTCGCTGACCCCGTTGTTATCGATTTTGCAGGGACGCGGGCAAAAGGTGGCATTGGTGACCGACGGGCGGATGTCGGGCGCGTCGGGCAAAGTGCCCGCCGCCATCCATGTCTGCCCCGAAGCGGTTGACGGCGGTCCCATTGCGCGGCTGCGGGATGGCGATATCCTGCGCGTTGACGCTGTCAGGGGTGAACTGGAAATCCTGACCGAAGGTGCCATGGACCGGCCCGTCGTGGCCGAGGACTTGTCACATAATGAATGCGGGACCGGGCGCGAATTGTTTGGCCTCTTCCGCCGCGCCGTCAGCTCCGCCGATACCGGTGCCACCGCATGACAGCCGCCCAAGCCAGCCGGAAAATCCGCGCGATTTGTGAACTGGCCCCGATTGTGCCGGTCATCGTCGTGAAGAATGTCGATCATGCCGTGCCTTTGGCCAAAGCTCTGGTGGCGGGCGGCTTGCCCGTACTTGAGGTCACGTTGCGCACGCCCGAGGCGTTGCAGGCCATCACAGCCATGTCCGAAGTTGACGGCAGCTATGTCGGTGCTGGTACGGTGTTAACACCGGATGAAGTCAAAGCCGCACAAAGCGCCGGGGCCACCTTTGCCGTTTCTCCCGGTGCGACGGACACGTTGCTGGACGCTTGCGAGGCTGTAGGCCTGCCCATGCTGCCCGGTGCTGCCACCGCCAGCGAGGCGATGCGGCTTTACGAACGCGGCTACGACATGCTCAAATTCTTTCCGGCTGAAGCCTCGGGTGGTGCCCCGGCGCTCAGGGCGCTAGCGGCCCCGTTGCCCAAAATCTTCTTTTGCCCAACCGGCGGAGTAGGTCCGGCAAACGCAGAAACCTATCTGACCTTGCCCAATGTTGCCTGTGCCGGAGGCAGTTGGGTGGCCCCCGCCGACCTGATGGAAGCCGGTCAATGGGGCAAGATCACCGAACTGGCCAGCGATGCCGCAGCCTTGCCACGCGGGTAGGCCTTAGCTTAACGCCCGTGCACATCCTGCAAGAGCCGCAAGATCATCTGTGATGAGCAACAGCGGCACTTGTGCGAGGTCCTGTTCAAACTGACCGGACATCTGAAATGCCTCTGCGAATGCGTCGACATACGGCACCTGCAACAGCGTGCGTGCGACACCACCAGCGAAATAAATTCCATCACCTGGCATGTAGTGCGAATAAATATCACGTGTCAGCAGACCGAACAGTTCCGCCGCCAGCATCAAACACGCCGCAGCATCCGGATTTGTTTCAGCATGCTCAGCGACGTCATGACCACCCGCTGATGGCACGCCAGTCATCAGGTTGTAGAGTTTGCCCACACCCCGGCCCGCCAACAGCTCCTCTACCGTATGGAAAGTGGTGCTGGTCCCTGGCATTACTGCGTCTAGACGATTGGCGACGGATACGGGAAGGTGGCTGTGGCCGAACTCAGCTTCCAAAATGACAGGGCCCATACCGGTGTCCTTGGCCATACACACGTTCAACCCGGTCCCCATCCCGACAACCACACGCTGTCCGTTGCCATTCGGTTGCCCGCCGTCACGCAGCACCGCCAGCTGGCCGGGGCCCAGCGCACCAAGGCCATACCCAAGTGCCACGATGTCATTGATCAGCTTCACACTTGGCACAGCCAATCCATCGGTCAAGGCGACCGCCTCAAATCCCCAATCCCGATTGGTCAGCCGCGCCGATTTCACAGAAACCGGCCCTGCAATCGCGATACAGGCTTGCGTGAGGTCCGGATACCCCTCTTCCCGCAAAAATGTCTTGGCGACGCTCAAGAACCCGTCGTGATCATCGTTCCGGTATCTGCGTGGTGCCACGCTCAGGCGGCCATGCGTGTCGACCAAGGCCAAACGGGTGTTGGTGCCCCCGACATCCGAAACCAAAGCGGGCATGTCATGTTCCTTTGCGATAAGATTTACAGCTGGCCCGAAGTGGTCGGGTCATGATGATGATTGGCCAGAGTAATCAGGCCACGCAAGTCGTTATCCGTCACGTCATGCACATTTCCGATACAAACCAGCCTACCATTCTTCATAATTTGAGGCCTGATCGCATGATTTTATATCATCATGGATAGTGCCGATGCCTTGGGCTTTCAGCTGCTGGAGCGGTTCTGACACCGTCTGAGTATCTGAGTCTGGCCTGGGCCCAACGCCGCTGTCGGTTCATCCATGATCAGATAGGCTGAGCAGGCAATTGCTACCGGTTGCCACTGATCACCCGACAGGGTCGGCACCGCTTCCGAAGCTTGCCGATCTCAGCAGCGTCTGACAGAATTTAGCGTGCGGACATCACGGGAGTGTCGGATTTCAACCTGATCCCGGTTGATGTAATTCAACCCCTAATACATCTGATAAGCACCCGACAGGATCCTGATCAAGATCGATGTTCCCGCTCCGTTATGAACCAATAGGCCCACAACAGCGTGGTCATCATTTGGCCCCTATCCGCTTGCAGACCAACCATCACAACCTGGTATGCGCCTAGAAGGCGTTCAGGGGTGGTTTGATGCACCTGTCGGTGCAGACGACGTTCTGACCAATGATTGACGCACGCAGGGGCTGACGGTGGTTTTTGCCGACACGCAAGCGCGGGCTGGGGTGCTCCCGAATCGGGCCTTAGGGTTATGATCTGCTGATCGGGCAGAACCTGCTTGGCACCGCAAACAGGATCACCCTCAACCCGCAAACACTGGCAATCGCATAAAACCAGATCACCAAAACCGCTTTGCCCGCTGTAAGGCCAGGTAAGGCCAGCGGACCGGACAGAGTGGCCAAATCAAAGCGTTCGCCGAACATCACGCCGCCACGCAGAGGTCTCTGGCCGGGGCGGTGCCGGGTCGTGCAGGTGGCAACTTGCCCCGGTCCCTGATTGTTGCAGCGGGTTGAAACGGGGTTGACATAACATCGCACCTGACAGCACATCCGGTTTTTTGCAAATAACCCCCTTGACCCGGCCACCCCTGTCCCGTATGTTATAAAGAATAATACGCAAAAGGCCCGGATTTTGCGGCTGCATTCGCGTTATGCGAACTACGGTAACGACTACCCCCCCCCCCGCAACCCCCAGGCAGAAAACCTTTGTAATCCAGGACGGCCAGCGTATCGGCTATCAGGCAGGGGTTCTGCCCGTGGTGGCCGCCTGAGCGGGGATGCGAACAGGCTGGCCGGGTTTGGCGGTATCGACAAGGGCTGAACGGTTGGTAAGGGTAATGATACGGCGGCCTACGCCGGTTCTGACGCGGCGGTGACGGTGGAACCTGGCCACGGGCACTGGCCCTGGCACAGGCGGGGCGATGCCATGACCAGCATCGAACACCTGACCGGCTCTGCCCATGGCGATACGCTGACCGGGGATTGCGGGGGGGACGAACACGCTGAACGGTGGTGACGGTGCGGATATGT
>JACOMT010000227.1 GCA_014623385.1 Paracoccaceae bacterium | reverse complement strand
CGGTGATCACCAGTGCCGGTGCCAGCGTTCCGAGCACGGCGCGCGCCAGCCCGCCCGCAGCAACGCGCAAGGCCGTTTCCCGGGCCGATGACCGTCCGCCCCCGCGATAGTCGCGATTGCCGTATTTCCGGTAATAGGTGATGTCCGCATGGCCTGGGCGGAATTTGTCCATGATCCGGGAATAATCTCCGGGTCGCTGATCGGTGTTTTCGATCATCAGCTGAACTGGCGTGCCCGTGGTTTTGCCATCAAACACCCCGGACAGGATTTTGACCTGATCCGGTTCGCGCCGCTGTGTGGTGTATTTGTTCTGGCCGGGCTTGCGTTTGTTCACCCAATGCTGGATCATTTCCGGCGTGATTGGCACCTCGGGTGGGCAGCCATCCACCGTTGCGCCCAAGGCCGGACCATGGCTTTCCCCCCAGGTGGTCACGCGGAATAGATGGCCAAAGCTGTTCATTGACATGGGGCGGACTCCTTTGTGTGCAGTCTAGCGGGCAGGCCATTGGGGCTCAAGCAGGGATTTGTGGCGGCGGACCGGCCTGTCATCTGTCACCAGGGACTGACCAGGGGTGCAGCACATCCCGTATGCGCTACTGAGGACGCCGAAACAAACCCGGCCTATGCCCGGGATACGGGGTTTGGGTCTGTTGGCCGCGAACGGGACCGCGGGCCCGATGCTGTCCCATGTGTTGTTTTATGTGTTGTTTTGGGGTCTTTCCCCCGGGGTACCATGGCTGTAACCGCATCCAGGTCCGACCCACCCGATTGCCCGCATGCACAAGGACCCGCAGCCTGCCAGGGTCGCGGTCAGCACACCCGATTGCCCGCTGTCGCCCCATTGGTACCAGGCCTATGAAGAGGTTCATGCCCGGGCCCAACATGGTAGGCTGTGGCCATTCATCCGGCAGACGGGTTTGACGGGCGGGTTTATGGTACTCGCGACAGAATCCGTAGGACATGTACGGCCAGTGGCCGACCGCTGATACCTCCCCCCCCCGGACCCCGGCCAGAATGTCGCCGGATCACACGGATTCGGATGATCCTGTCCTGCCGACATCACCCACAAAAAGCAGCCCCGGACCAAACCGGATGACGTTTGGCCTGGGTTGCGGTATCGGGGGGTTGGTCGCGCATCGGTGGTGCACACTGAACTGTCAACATGATGCGGGACGCATGAACAAGGTTGACAGGTCATGCTAGGCTATTAAACCATTTCCACGGTACCGGGATCAGGTTCCCTGTGGAAGAATCACAATGATTGAGGCTAGGAATCGAACCCGGTGAACAAAGGAGGAAACCGATGATTTATGTGAACATTCCATACAATCTGCGAAAAAAAGCTAGAAAAGGTTCATACCATTGAAGTGGGGGAACTTGTTAGCGTACTTGTACGCAGCTCCACAGATTATGATCGATGAGCTTACAGGAGATCAACAGGGATTTTGCTGATCGCTTTGACCTGATTTCGAACAAGCAGGAAGAGCACTTTGCTAAGCTTCTATGGCGGACTTTCTGGACTTAACCAGCAGGCGGCTTACGGGTCTACAATAGGCTGATCAAGAAGGTGGGGTTGATGCACTGGGAACGGTTATGTGCCTGCCATTAGAAATAAGGATTTCGGAGATTTTGTTTGCATGAAATTGTTTTTTGCCCTCACCTCACCTTTTGTACGCAAGGTGATGATCGTTTTGCATGAAACGGGCCAGTTGGCGGATGTCGAACTTGTCGAAACATTGCCCAACCCGGTATCACGTCCCGACGCGCTGGCATCGGTCAATCCGCTGTCCAAAATGCCAACGCTGGTGCGGGCGGATGGCCCGGTGCTGTATGACAGCCGGGTGATTTGTCGGTACCTTGATGATCGCGCGCAGGCCGGTCTTTACGGGACCGGCACCGCGCATTGGGATATCCTGACGCTCGAGGCGACGGGGGACGGTATTATGGATGCCGCAGTCGCCAAACGGTACGAAGAGTCCCTGCGCCCCAAGGACAAACGGTGGACCGATTGGGCTGATGGCCAATGGGCCAAGGTAACAGCCGCAGTCAGGGTGATCGAGATGCGCTGGATGGCGCATCTGTCCCGCCCGCTGGATATCGGCCATATTTCGGTGGCCTGCGCGCTGGGCTATGTTGATTTCCGGCACGGGGCGCTGGACTGGCGGTCCGGCGTGCCCGAACTGGCCGCCTGGTATGCGGATTTTGATCAACGAGACAGCATGCGTGCCACGGCACCGCCAACCTGAATGGCATGGCGATGTAGACGTATCTGTGCACCTTTGACCACTGGACTGATCGTTTGGTCTAGGCTAATGATCCGCCCGGTGCGGTTCGGGCTGGATTGCTCCATCCGGTCGGGTACTGAAATCGGGCGATGAAATTTGGAGGTAACACTCGTGTCCCATGCAGAAGATCACGAAGCCACGCGGAGAGACTTTTTGCACTATGCGACCGCTGGTGCGGGGGTTGTCGCGGTGGGTGCAGCGGGCTGGCCTTTGGTGAATCAGATGAATCCGTCGGCGGATGTTCAGGCGCTATCGTCGGTCCGGGTGGATGTGGCCGATGTTGAACCCGGTACGCAAATTACCGTAAAATGGTTGGGTAAACCGGTGTTCATCCGCCGCCGTACAACAGAAGAGATTGATGAGGCGCAAGCCGTAGACCTGTCTGACCTGCCTGACCGGGTTGCGCGCAACGCAAACCTGTCGGCGGATGCCCCTGCAACGGATACGAACCGCAGCCTGCTGTCGCCCAGCACCGAGGCAGGCACCGACGGCACATGGCTGGTGGTTATGGGCGTTTGCACCCATTTGGGTTGTGTCCCACTGGGCGACGGTGCCGGTGAGTTCAACGGCTGGTTCTGTCCCTGCCACGGATCACATTACGATACGTCGGGCCGTATCCGTAAGGGCCCCGCACCGGAAAACCTGCCCGTACCGGTCGCCGAATTTTCCGACGAGACAACGATCAAACTTGGATAGGGAGCCGCGCCAATGTCCGGAATTCCGCACGATCACTATGAACCGAAATCCAATGGCGCAAAATGGCTGCACAGGCGCCTGCCGATTGTCGGTTTGCTTTATGACACCCTG
>JACOMT010000226.1 GCA_014623385.1 Paracoccaceae bacterium | reverse complement strand
GTGAACCCGGGGACATGACCGTTCTGCCAACGGGTCACCAGCACAACCGCATACAGGTTTGAAACCCTGTGCGATGTCTGATAACCGGCTTAAGGAGCACAAAAAGGTTATGCGGGATTACGCGAGATCCGGCACCGTACCGGGTCGCCAAAATTGCATTCGGTTATGCCCAATCCACGTGGCGGCCATGTTGGGGCGGTGCGTTTCATGCCAAAAAGGCCTCGTGGATCAAGGACCGGTTGTTCATCGGGCACTATAAACGTATATACATACCAACTTATATAAATCCCCAAAAACTGCGTGGAGTACGCCGCTCTGGCACAACCGCTAAAAAAAGCAAAAAAGGGTTGCCACCGCATCGGTTCGCGCGTACGCGACGCCCTTATTAGCCCACTCTACCAGAATCAGGGGGCTTGCCGGTGATGTTGAAAAGGAAAAGCGATGAACGCTCGAGAATTGCGCAACAAGACGCTAGATCAGCTGCGCGATGATTTGGTTGCCCTGAAGAAAGAAGCGTTCAACCTGCGCTTTCAGCAAGCGACCAACCAACTTGAAAATACCGCTCGGATGAGGGCTGTGCGTCGCGATGTGGCGCGTGTGCAAACCGTCCTGAACGAAAAAGCCGCGTTGATCGCAGAATAAGGAGCCCGACAGATGCCTAAACGTATCCTGCAAGGCACCGTAATTTCGGACGCCAACGCCCAAACCATCACCGTGTCGGTTGAGCGCCGCTTTACCCACCCGGTTCTGAAAAAGACCATTCGCAAGTCCAAAAAATACCGGGCACATGATGCAAACAACATATTCAAGGTCGGTGACACAGTGCGCATAATCGAATGTGCACCGCGGTCGAAAACCAAACGCTGGGAGGTTCTGGAGGCGTAAGTCTTCATAATCGTTCGGTTTAATCGAAACCCTGGGGATCAGACGTGCATTGCCCCCATAGGTCGGGAGAAACTAAATGATCCAGATGCAGACCAATCTGGATGTTGCTGACAACTCTGGTGCACGCCGGGTTCAGTGCATCAAGGTTCTGGGTGGGTCCAAGCGAAAATACGCGAGTGTCGGTGACATTATCGTTGTATCCGTGAAAGAAGCCATCCCGCGCGGTCGCGTGAAAAAAGGCGACGTCCGAAAAGCCGTCGTCGTACGTACCGCCAAGGCGGTACGCCGCGAAGACGGCACCTCGATCCGTTTTGACCGCAATGCGGCCGTTATGCTGAATAACAACGGCGAACTGCTCGGTACCCGGATATTTGGCCCGGTTGTGCGTGAATTGCGCGGTAAAAATTTCATGAAAATCATCTCGCTGGCACCGGAGGTGCTGTGATGGCCGCTAAACTAAAAAAAGGCGACAGGGTCGTCGTGATAGCTGGCAGGGATAAGGGCAAGGAAGGCACCATTGCCTTGGTTGATCCAAAAGCCGGTAAAGCGGTGGTTGAAGGTGTGAACATGGCAATCCGCCACACACGTCAAACCCAAAAAACCCAAGGTGGGCGTTTGCCCAAAGCGCTGCCGATCAATCTGTCGAACCTAGCCTATCTAGACGCCAATGGCAAAGCAACCCGCGTCGGTTTCCGCATGGAAAATGGCAAGAAAGTACGTTTTGCCAAAACCACAGGGGACGTGATCGATGGTTGATGCAGCAAATTACACCCCGCGCTTGAAATCCGCGTATGCGACGAAAATCCGCGCGGCGCTGAAGGAAGAGTTCGACTATAAAAACGACATGCAGATCCCGAAGATCGAGAAGATCGTTCTCAACATCGGCTGTGGTGCCGAGGCGGTCAAAGATAGTAAAAAGGCAAAATCAGCCCAGGAAGACCTGACCAGGATCGCGGGTCAAAAAGCAGTTCTGACCAGAGCCAAGAAATCCATCGCCGGGTTCCGGGTGCGCGAAAACATGCCTTTGGGTACCAAGGTGACCCTGCGAGGCAACCGGATGTTCGAATTTCTGGACCGTCTGATTACCATCGCGATGCCCCGCATCCGTGATTTTCGCGGGGTGAGGCCTGCATTTGACGGTCGCGGCAATTTTGCGATGGGCATGAAAGAGCACATCGTGTTCCCCGAGGTCGATTTCGACAAGGTTGACGAGGTTTTGGGCCTGGACATCATCATGACCACCACAGCCCAAACCGACGCTGAAGCCAAAGCGCTGTTGAAACAGTTCAACATGCCGTTCAACGCGTAAGGGAGCAAAGACACATGGCCAAGAAAAGCATGATCGAACGCGAAAAAAAGCGCCAGCGCCTGGTAGCCAAATATGCGGCCAAGCGTGCGGTGCTGAAAGAGATCGCGAATGACAAAAGCCGCCCGATTGAAGCGCGGTTCAAGGCGCGGCTGCAGCTGGCAAAACTACCGCGCAACAGCTCGCCGACCCGCATGCGCAACCGGTGCCAACTGACCGGGCTTGGTGAAATCGAGCTGGTAAAGGAGGGCATGGTATGAACGATCCTGTCGGTGATATGCTCACCCGTATCCGCAATGCGCAGCTGCGCGGCAAAAGCACAGTTATGACACCGGCGTCCAAGCTGCGGGGGTGGGTTCTGGATGTGCTGGCGGACGAAGGATATATTCGCAGCTATGCAAAGGGCGTGGATGACCGCGGGTTGCCCGTCATTGAAATCAGCCTGAAATACCACAAAGGCGTTCCGGTCATTCGCGAGCTGAAGCGCGTGTCGAAACCGGGCCGTCGTGTGTACATGGGCGTAAAGGACATCCCGCAGGTTCGCCAGGGCCTAGGTGTGTCGATTGTTTCGACGTCCAAGGGTGTGATGTCGGGCACAGCCGCGCGCCGCCGGAATGTTGGCGGCGAAGTGCTGTGTACCGTCTTCTAAGGAGTGTCCGATGTCTCGTATTGGTAAAAAACCGGTCGAGCTGCCCAGTGGTGTCACCGCCACTGTGTCGGGTCAGACCATCGAGGTTAAAGGCCCCAGGGGCACCCGTTCATTCCGCGCGACCGATGACGTGACATTGGCACTGGAAGACAACACAGTTGTCGTCTCGCCCCGTGGCACGTCGAAACGCGCGCGCCAGCAATGGGGCATGAGCCGCACAATGGTGGCCAATCTGGTCACCGGTGTCACCCAGGGCTTTAAGAAAGAGCTGGAAATCCAGGGCGTTGGTTACCGGGCACAGGTGCAGGGCGCGACCCTGAAGCTGGGCCTGGGCCTGAGCCACGACGTGGATTATGTCTGGCCCCGGGGTGTTACCGTAACCGCACCGAAACAGACCGAGATCGTGGTCGAAGGCATTGATGAACAGGCCGTGGGGCAGGTTGCTGCTGAAATCCGCGACTGGCGGAAACCCGAACCGTATAAAGGCAAGGGCATCCGATACAAAGGCGAGCTCATTTTCCGTAAGGAAGGCAAGAAAAAATAAGGACGCTAAAAATGGCAAACAGCAAAAGGGACCTGTTCCTGAAGCGCCGTCTGCGCGTTCGGAACAAGCTGCGCAAGGTCAACGCCGGTCGCGTGCGGCTGTCGGTGCACCGGTCAAACAAAAATATCAGTGCCCAGTTGATCGACGATGTGAATGGCGTTACGCTGGCCTCGGCTTCGACGCTAGAAAAAGACCTAGGCGTTGTTGGCAAAAACAACATCAAAGCAGCCACCAAAGTGGGCACGGCAATTGCCGAACGGGGTAAGAAGGTCGGCGTAAAAGAAGTATATCTTGATCGTGGTGGTTACCTGTTTCATGGCAAGGTCAAGGCCCTTGCGGATGCAGTGCGCGAAAGCGGGCTGAAAATTTAATGCACGTGGGCGGTGTATCCACCACCCCGATGATCCGGGCCTGGCACTGAACCGGCACATGGATTGGACAACCGGTGTGCCCTGCACCATGATAAAAGGTACGAGAAAAGGAATGCCGAATGGCAGAGCGTGAAAACCGTCGCTCCCGTCGCAATCGCGAAGAGGAGGTTTCAGAATTCGCTGATCGTCTGGTAGCGATCAACCGTGTGTCGAAAACCGTCAAAGGCGGTAAGCGTTTTGGCTTTGCCGCCCTGGTGGTGGTCGGCGACCAAAAAGGCCGCGTGGGCTTTGGCAAGGGAAAAGCCAAAGAGGTGCCAGAGGCGATCCGCAAGGCAACCGAACAGGCCAAGCGCCAGATGATCCGCGTGCAACTGCGCGAAGGTCGCACACTGCACCACGATATCGAGGGCCGTCATGGTGCCGGTAAAGTGGTCATGCGTACCGCGCCAGAAGGGACCGGGATCATCGCCGGTGGCCCGATGCGGGCAGTGTTCGAGCTGCTGGGCGTCAAGGACGTTGTATCAAAGTCGATCAGGTCGCAAAATCCGTATAATATGATCCGGGCCACAATGAACGGCCTCAGCAAAGAGCAATCGCCCCGTGCAGTCGCGGCACGCCGTGGCAAAAAGGTTTCTGACATCCTGCCAAAACGTGATGAGGCCCCTGCGCCTGAAGCACAGGCAAAAGTTGTTGAACCCGCAGAAGCATAATGGAGACGGGCACATGGCCAAGACCATCGTCGTCAAACAGATCGGCTCGCCAATCCGCCGCCCGCAAGACCAGCGCGCGACCCTGATCGGCCTGGGGCTAAACAAAATGCATCGCACACGCGAGTTGAAAGATACGCCGTCTGTGCGCGGCATGATAAATAAGATTCCGCATCTGGTCAAAATTGTAGAAGAGCGGGATTAACGCCCATCAGACAAGATAGTTAAAACGCCTCTGATGCTGTAGGGGGCGTTGTTTTTGTACCGGATCGGCCAATTGTTTTAGTTGGGTGTTTAGTTGGAACGATTATGTGCTGCGACCCAAAGATGACAGCCGCGACAATCGACGGGTAAAATCAGGAAGAGATAAACTGGGAACGCCAACAGCACCCCGTCCGAGGGTCCCACGGCCCTGATCACGAACCGCTGGCGATCAAGGACATGATCACGGACGGCATACGCGATAGGCCTTGACCAAGGTCGCCATCGCACCCATCGCAAAGACCTCTGCATAATTTGGATGATTGCGAACAAACCATCAACCCGGTATGCTCTTGGGAGGCGTTTAGGGGTGGTTTGAGGGACCTGTTTTTTGCGCAAAGCGGCGAATCGGATCGGTGCAGACGACGTTCTGACCAGGATTGACGCACCAGTGGACTGGCGGTCGTGTTCACCAATGCGCAAGCGCGGGTTGGGGCGCTCCGGGATCGGGTCTCAGGGTTATGATCTGCGGGTCCGCTTCAAGTGTCTGCTGATCGGGCAGTGGCACCCCGAAGCTGGCGCGCGCGCCCTCAACTGCGGTTGGATTTCATGCTGTGTTGCGGTTTCGACGGGTTGCCATTAGATCGAGGATCACAGGCCGCAAGCGGTGCAAAGTGCCGCCCCTGCCCCGGCAGCCATATCAACGCACCGCAAGACCGGACCGAAGAGGTAGCCCCCGACGATCCAAAAGCGTACGCTGGGTTACAAAGATGACATCCAGGCGGCCTTGCTCGTCTGGACTAAGAAAATTTCATCGACAAGGTCCACACCACAACCGGGTTTGGT
>JACOMT010000225.1 GCA_014623385.1 Paracoccaceae bacterium | reverse complement strand
TTGCCAAAGAAGTTCACGAACGCGCCGAAATCGACAATTTTCACAACCCTGCCGGTATAAATCCTGCCCTCTTCGGTTCGAGAGAACGGAACGCCATAATGTTCCAGTTCATAAACCGCCTTGGGTGCTTCGCGGGCAAGGTATTCCATCGCGTCCGTATCACCCAGCCAGTCCGACCCCTTGACGGTATCGTACATGTGCCATTGCCAGCTGTCCGGCCCCATATTTCCAAGGCTTGCAGCGATGCCACCCTGGGCCGCAACGGTGTGCGACCGCGTCGGGAACACCTTGGAAATACACGCCGTTCCCAGGCCTTGTTCGGCCATACCCAACGTGGCCCGCAGCCCGGCACCCCCGGCACCGACGACCACGACGTCATATTCATGCGTCTCGTAATCATATGCAGCCATTGAACGGCCTCCTGGTTTATTGGTCAAAGCGCGATGCGGGCAATCGCGAACAGCCCGGTCGCGGCAGCAGCATAGCACAGGCAGATCATCAAGATAATTGCCACTTTTTGTGCCACCCCATGAACGTAGTCTTCGATCAGGACCCGGACGCCGTCCTTGAAATGCATAAAGCCAACAGCAATCGTCAGTGCGGCCACGATGGCAGGGAAGGGACGCCTGAAATAAGCCACAACTTCGGCGTGAGGTTCACCCAACATCGGGCCAAATGTCAATAGGAACAGTGGGACCAGTATCAGCAGTGCGACCGAGCTGACTTTCATAGCCCAGAAATGTTCGGTTCCTGTCCTGGCAGATCCCATACCCGTGGCGCGTTTGCGGTCAGTTAGAAATTGCATGCTCACGTCCTTTCTAGATGATCGCAATGGTCAGCAGGGTCAGCACAACGGATCCGCCAATCACCGCATAGCCCAGCTTGTATGCGGTTTTCAGGTCAAGCCCGATGACGTTGTCCCACAACAGGTGACGGATGCCGGCCAGTGTGTGGTACCAAAGTCCCCAAAGCGAAAAGAACATAATCACATCGCCGGTAAAGCTGGTAATCACAGCGTCGGCAAAGGCGAAATATTCTGGCGCTGTGGCCGCAGCCAAGAACCACCATACGATCAGCAGGGCCGCCAAAAGCAGCGCATTACCTGTGATTCGGGTCAGGATGGATGTTATCGAAGTCAGTTCAGGACGATAAATCGTCAGATGCGGTGACAGCGGGCGATTACCCCGGTTGACGTCTGCCATAATGTCCCTCTTAAAAATTTGGATTGTGCCGAGTTTTAACGACTTTTGACACTATGTCACCCGTTTTACGGGTCTATGCTTGCGGTTTTTTGGTAACAAATTAGAGATGTTCGCCCCATTTAATCACGTAAAGCGTATATGTGATCGATATGTGATCGAAAATTACCGGCTGGAATACGGAGATACAGAAACAAGACCAGGAACAATTGCTCCCAAAGCCTAGAACCTTGGGCAAGGAAATCGCTTTGTCGCACTTATGGGGTTTCCTCAAAACTTCGGTATTCAGGTCTTGTATCAACAGGTATAGGCGTCTTTAGTGCGTGCATTTTCGAATAAAGTTATCAATTGGCGTTTTGGTCTTTCAAAACGAGCACTTCATCAATGCTAGTGATGTATGCCACTGTTGATAAACAAAAACTTGTTCATTGGCGCGAAATCTCCTAACTGCTCCGGATCACTGTATCCAAGTCCTCTGGGTGACAGTCAAGTCCTCCGCGTGACAGCGCATCGGGCAAAGCGGTTTTGGTGGTCTGGTTATGCGATTGCCGGTGTTTACGGGTTGAGGGGCGGCACCCCGCAGGTTTTGCCCGATTGCCGCCATCGCCAGCCGGGCGTTTTGTTCTGGCCAGCCCGAAATATCGGGCGCGGTGCAGGCTAAAGAGGCACTTGCATGTCGGCGAAAACCACCGCCAAGTCCCTTAGGGTCTCAATCCTGGTCATAACGTCGTCTGTGCCGATCCGAACCGCGTTCGACACAAACCGCGCAAAAACAGATCCATGCAAACCACCCCCTGAAGGCCTCCACAGGTTGATGGTTTATCCGCAATCCCCCAATTATGTATAGTTCTTTATCATCTTTGCAATCCAGATATCTATCGCGTGACCTCGCGCAGCAGTTTGCGGCGCATACCTTCAGGGTAATCGGCAAAGGTCGCAGAGGTTTTAACAAATGCACCGCCGCCCATGATCGCGTACTTGTAGAAATAGGCGGTCAGGTCTGCCTCACTTTGCTCAATGGCAATAGCATTGACCGTGATGGCGGCGGCACGCAGCCTGGCATGAAGACTGACGAGCGACACACCTTCGTTCGATGGCCCGTCTCCGGACGCATTAATCCACTTGGCGCGCGCAATCCGTGATCGGGTACACATAATGGCACCGCATAGCTGCATTCTTCGTCAGTTACAGTTTAATAATTGCGCCAAATCCGTGAATTATACCTTAATATCCTCGGCAAAGTCACCCAGCACCGCAAAGTCGGTGATAACCGGTCCAATGGATAGCCCACCTGACGAAACGATCCCGTCCATTGCAACAGCATCAACCACGTCCGTCCCTGGACCAGCACCTCGGATACTATGGGGTCCTGCAACCCCTCAGCCAGGCCCTGCATCTAGCTCGCATATTCCTTGGGTCCCACAGACCCCCGACACATCCACCGCTAGCATCAGTGCCAGATCACAGGCCATGGCCGGGAAACCGGTCAAAGCGCGCAGGAACGACACGCCGAGACCGCTGCGACGGCATCGGCATCAACGCCCAGTAATCCGGGTTCAGTAGGACCTGGGGCTGATATTTCCCATCTTCGCCCCGCAAAGACCTTCAAATAAGAGGAGAATTGCGGACAAACTATCAACCTGGTATGCTCTTGGAACACTTTCAGGGTGGGGTGATGGACCTGTTTTTACGCGGTTCGGATCAGCGCAGACGACGTTCTGACCAGGATTGACGCCCTAATGGACCGGCGGTGGTTTTTGCCGACACGCAAGCACGGGTTGGGGCGCTCCGGGATCGGGCCTCAGGGTCATGATCCGCTGGTCCGCTTTAAGTGTCTGCTGATCGGGCAGTGGCACCCCGAAGCTGGAGCACACCCTCAACTGCGGTTGGATTTCATGCTGTGTTGCGGTCTCGATCTGTATACGCCTGTGC
>JACOMT010000224.1 GCA_014623385.1 Paracoccaceae bacterium | reverse complement strand
CGCGAATATGATCGGCCAAGTGGAACCGGCGTTCAAAGGCACGGGTTGCGATGCCGTGATGCAGATAGATGCGTTTGGTGTTATCGGACGCCTTATGCGCGGACACGACCAGCACCTTTTCCTTCACCTCAACGCTCAGCTCATCACCGGCGAACCCGGCGGCTGCAATCGAGATGCGATAGGCATCATCGGCGGTTTTCTCGATGTTATAAGGGGGATAGCTGGGCTGGCTGGCATCATTTGCCATAACCCGGTTCATCATGTCCGTGATTTGGTCAAAACCAATGGTTGCGCGATGCAGCGGTGCAAAATCAAAACTACGCATGTCAATCCTCATGATTTGAGCGATTTCTGTTGAGGCCTTCCGTTACAGACAGACCAAGTGAGCGTCAGGACCCGTAATCGGCACCCCGACATGCGCTACTTAGGGACGGTAAACCGGCAATTCAAGCCCCGTCGCGCACGGACCAACCTGCCCCCTGTATCGCCCCGTTGGCCTGCAGTCAGCCGATTGACCCGTGGCACGGGGGTGGCCCATGCGCCTTGCTTGCATCAAGCCCCGGTCATGTTAGGGGCGGGATCCAGACCGGTGCTTAGCACAACCTTTGGCGATTGCCGGTGTTTGTGGGGTGAAGGTGATCTTGTTTGCGGTGCCACGCAGGTTCTGCCCGAGCACCGCCATTGTCGGCGGGGCGGCCTGTTTTGGCCAGCCCGGACTATCGGGCGGCGCGTCATCGTGGCATAGGCATTGCTCAACCCGGAGGGGGCGGTTGGAGTTCAGCCTGCCCCCGCTTTTTCCCGAAGCCCGCAGGGGTTGATGACGGGCGGCCGTTCGCATGATCCCGTCACGGTGGCGACCGCGCAGGGCGTTTCGGTTCGCAGATGCCCCGTGTGGACCTTGTCGATGAAACTTTGCTCGTTCGGTCCTCGTCCGGGCGGGCAAAGCCGCCTAGATGTCATCTTGTCGCCCGGCGTAGTCTTCGCGCCTTGCTTGACCCACCGCGCTTGCGTGTCGGCACTGGAATGGCTGCCGGGGCGGGGCGGTACTTTGCACCGGTGTGGCGTCGATAATCGCGGCCCCGATCTGACGGTAAACCCCGGCCAGAAAGATCATCCTGGACACCGCCGTTCACCCACGTGTTACGAAAACGGCAATGGGTCGTCTCATTGGGCACAGGCGCAAATAAAGTCTAGACCGCAAAACAGCATGAAATCCAACCGCAGTTGAGGGCGCGCTCCAGCTTCGGGGTGCCATTGCCCGATCAGCAGGCACTTGAAGCGGACCAGGAGATCGTAACCCTGAGATCATAACCCTGCAGCCCGATCCCGGAGCACCCTAACCCGCACTTGCGTGTCGGCGAACACCACCGCCAGTCCATAACGTCATCTGCGCCGATTCGCGTTCGACACGAACCGCGCAACAACAGGCCCATCAAACCACCCTTGAACGCCCTCCATGAGCATACCGGGTTGATGGTTTGTTCGCAAGCCCCCAAATTATGCACAGGTCTTTGTCATTGGCCATCTTCGACCTGCTGCTGGCTGCCATTCTGCCGAAGCTGGGAGGTTCTGGCCGAGGACGTACTGCAGGCACTTGATGATCTTTATGGTTCTGTCGATTATTATCGGTTGGAGTTTCCTCGGCAAAATAGACAGGGGTCATTCGCGACGCCCGCAGCGGGTGTGAGCTGTAGACCAGCCAACTGGGCCGGTCGCCAAACTTGGCGCGCCGACCCTTGCCACGAAATTGAATGACCTAAGCACGCACAAACGTCGGGCTTAGCCGCCCCAGATTACCCGAACATAATTCCTGGTTTCGCGGTATGGGGGTACGCCGCCATGCTTTTTGACGGCGCTGGGACCCGCATTATAGGCCGCCAAGGCCAGCCGCCAGGACCCGAATTCCTTGTACTGGCGCACTAGATACCGCGCCCCGCCTTCCAGATTTTCCCGCGGGTTCCACGGGTCCACCCCCAGTGCCTTTGCGGTGGCAGGCATCAGTTGCGCCAGCCCCATCGCGCCCTTGTGCGATTTTGCCCTGGGGTTCCAGTTGCTTTCCTGTTGCACCAGCCGGGCAAATAGCTCTTCCGGAATGCCATATTTACGCGCGGCGGCTTTGGCCATATCCAGATATTTTCCATGATATTCACCGTCATAACGGGGCAATCCCCACTTGGTCGAGATCTGTATGGTCGGCGGTTTCAGTCGCACCGAATTAGCATATTGACTAGCCCCGCGTGTATCCAGAATCTGGGTTTGCGATCTGAACAGCTGAGACCGGTTTTTGATAGAAAAGATGTCAGATGAGACCGGTTGGGCCGCGATCACGGCCACCAAGCTACCACAAATCAGCGGCTTCATACGGCTATGTTCGCCCCCGTACATGCGTTTCATAGGCTATGCCACAAAGAACTGTGAATATCCACATGTGCAATTTTGCATTGATTAACCTTGTTTCAACCCGAGGCTGAAATGGCTATTCTCGCAGTACGCAGACGCGAGATTCGATACAGCAACAAAATTGCACGAGGTAATGCAGGACATGGCGAGATCGTTAAACAAAGTGATTTTGATCGGCAATCTGGGCCGGGACCCAGAGGTGCGAACATTCCAGAACGGAGGCAAGGTCTGTAACCTGCGAATCGCAACATCCGAAACATGGAAAGACCGTGACACCGGCGAACGCAGGGAGCGCACAGAATGGCATTCGGTTGACATCTTTTCAGAACCTTTAGCAAAGGTGGCTGAACAATATCTACGCAAAGGTTCCAAGGTTTATATCGAAGGTCAGCTTGAAACCCGCAAATGGCAGGACCCTACGACAAAAGTGGCCCACCGGATGATCGGTTGGGAGGGGGGCAGCCAAAGCCAGCATCCCATGACATGGATGACGAAATTCCATTTTAAATCCCTCACGTACCGGTCATGAACCCATAGCAGCCCACCGACATTTCGGAGGGCTGCCTATATGACACAGACTGTTTTCAGACTGTCATCAACATCTCTGATGTCGAGACAAGCTCGTGCTTTTGCGATACCAATCCGGGCCTAGGCGATTTTTGAGGCGTGATTTGCGTTTATCGGCAAGGCACTGAATAGCCAAGGGGGGCGGTGTGAACCTGGCCGTGACCTACGCACATAGCAAAGCACATCTAATGACGCGCTGCTTGTGACCTTGGGCAGGACCGGCGTGTTGCACTATGATACGGGTGACCATCCGCTAAAGCCGATATATGTGGTGTCAATTACCGCAGGCAGTGGCATGCCGTTTCAAATTGGAAATATTGGCTATACGGACCTGCGCATACCTGCATTGTCGACCATGATCTCAGCGGATGTCTTTCATTACCCCGACAGCAACAAGTACGGCATCATGGCCAATGATGTACCTTTTTTGATCGATGAGAACCGACGGGCTGCTCCCGTTCACCAAACCCGTTCACCAAATGAGTCAAGGACGATATGAACGTGCATTATTGGAAGGACGAGGTTGCACCGGAACAGTAAGATGACAACGCTTGGCCGTGCCACGCCAACGCATCGGCCAGAATACCACGCACAGCGTCACGCGGAACATCAGAGGTCACAAACACTTCTCCGATGCGACGTGCAAGAATGAAACGCAGCGTGCCGTCAATGACCTTTTTGTCCTGTGCCATCAGCGCCAACAACGCATCAGCATCGGGTAGAGACCCGGGAATACCCGACAGGTCCGTTTCCATAACCATCGCCCGCAAATGCGCACGCACGCGGCTGGTATCCTCTTGTGCACACAAACCCAGCCGTGCCGAAAGCTCAAACGCCAAGACACAGCCAATTGCCACGCCCTCACCGTGTAACAAACGGTCAGAATAGCCCGTCGCCGCCTCGAGCGCATGACAGAACGTGTGCCCCAGATTCAACAGCGCCCGGTCCCCCTGTTCGGTTTCATCCCGCGCGACTATCCCCGCCTTTATCTCGACCGACCGGGTCACCGCATGCACCCGTGCAGCCATATCCCCGGCAGCGACGGCCGCACCATGTGTTTCCAACCAATCAAAAAAAACCTCATCGCCTAAGAGCCCATATTTCACCACCTCGCCATAACCGGCCATAAAATCGCGCGGTGTCAGGGTGGCCAACACGTCGGTATCCGCCAGCACATGGATCGGTTGATGAAACGTCCCAATCAGGTTTTTACCCTGTGGCGCGTTGATCCCGGTTTTCCCGCCAACCGAACTGTCGACCTGGGCCAAAAGCGAGGTTGGGATCTGAACGAACCGTATACCACGACGCAGGATGGCAGCGGCAAATCCCACAAGGTCGCCAATCACCCCACCGCCAAGGGCGATCATGACATCGCACCGTTCCACCCGTTCCTGCAACAACCATTCAACCGTCTGTGTCAGATAGAGCCAGCTTTTGGTCGCTTCCCCGGCTGGCAAGGTCAGCGCGACCATATCAATGCCTGCCGCGCGCAATCCGGTTTCAAGCACTTTTAGATGGTGGCCTGCCACGATCTCATCCGTAACCACCGCAACGCGGGGACGGTTTAAAAAAGGCGCAATGCGAACACCGGCATCGGGCAAAAGACCAGGACCAATATCAACAATGTAGCTGCGCGTGCCCAGGTCAACCACGACGGAATTTGTCATTTTACATCTTCCAGTATATCCGGGCGTGTCAGCAAGGACGCGATAACCCGATCCACCATATCCTCGACCGACATATCGCCGTCGGTTTCCGCAAACAGATCGGCCAGGCCGTATAACGGGTCGCGTGCTGCAAACAATGTGGCCAGCGTGGTGCGGGGGTCGGGCGTCCGCAACAATGGCCGGGTGTCCTTGTGCCGGATCCTGTTCCATAAAACTTCCAGATCCGCCTTGAGCCAGAATGACACACCTCGTTCCGAAATCAGGTACCGGTTGCAGTCCGACAGGAATGTGCCGCCACCAGTCGACAAAACCCCGCGTTCAAGATCTAACAGCCTGGCCATAACCTGAGTTTCCTTTTCACGAAAGAACGCCTCGCCATAACGGTCAAATATCTCGGGAATTGTCAGGTTTGCGGCTGCCTCGATTTCCTGGTCGCTATCCAGAAACGGCACGTCAAGCCGCGTCGCCAACGCCCGACCGACCGCAGTCTTGCCTGCACCCATCATACCCACCATCACGACCACTTTTTTCAACCTGTACGACCTTTTGGGTGGTTTGGGTGGTGATTGTTCGGCCATCGATTGCTCAAATGTGCTCATTGTTATGTGAATGATGTGATCTTGTGAAAAATGCCAGGTATACGTTTGCAAAAACAACCATAAGCCAAAAGGTGCACAAGACATGTTGGGACGACTGTTTAAACTATTGATCTATCTAGCGGCGTTGGGATTCATCGTGCTGGTGATCTATGCTTATGCTGGGCCGTTCTTTGGTGCGGATTTTTCCGCACCGCAAACGGAAATCAGCACACCGGTGACGTTGGATGCCAATTAGTCCCCGGGTCTTGGCCTTGTGTGGCGGCATGGCTCTGTTCGCAGCAGAAGTCAGCCATGTCCAGACTGAACCGCTGTCATCAATTGACTGGCTGGTCTAGATTGACACCAACGACTGCAACAGCCGCGTAACAAAACCGCCCTTGATCGATACCGGCGGCACGCAGCAGATCTCTGTTGTCGCTCTGACCAACATGCCACAGCTATTGGGTATGGGACCAGAGGCGGTTAAGGGTTTGGACGATGATCTTTTTTGCTAATAACGATCCCAAGGATGTCATCCTTATGATTTCGTCTGTACCGGTTCAATCTAACGTCACGATGCGGATACTGTTCTATTCGCTGCTGTTGACGGAGCTGGCACCACCAGTCGGGTCGGATGTGGCGGCGTGCCATCTGGCGCGCATTGGTCGGCTTATCGATGGGGGGACGGTTGAATCTGCCCTGTTGCTAATCGAACAACTGGATCCAGGAAGCGGAAGCGATGTCTTTC
>JACOMT010000223.1 GCA_014623385.1 Paracoccaceae bacterium | reverse complement strand
TGCCAATGGCTGTGCTCTTCCGCCTGCAGCAGGAAATAGATACAAGTGCCGGTGGGCCGCCCGCCATTGGGTGCTGTCCAAGTTTCCTTATAATGCCCGCCTTCAGGATGTGGTTGCATGTCCAGATGACGAATAATGTCCGCCGCCGACATTCGATACGACATTCCGCATTCTCCAAAATATTTTCAAGTAGCACTAGCTACAAAGACGGAGTGCTGGGAGGCCAACATTTTACAACCGGAAGATGCTACAAGGCGGCTAAAAATGCGCCTATTCATCTTAGCGATTACAGTTACCAGCCTTGGCTGCAGATGATGCCATGGCACGACTCGGTCAGTACCTCTAGCCGCGAAACGATACCAAGCAGTCACAAAAGATATGCGCGACTGTAGCGACCAAATGCGGTCAAAGATGATGCTACTCTTGCCAACCTAGAGCATCACTTCAAAGAACAAAATCCGGTTCTTGGCAAATTCCAGGGCATCGCAATAGGGTGGGCGCAATAGAAACCCCATCGACAGGTAGCTCTGCTGCACAAATCCCGCCAGGGAGTCCCCGTTCGCATCCAGTGCGACAGCCGGAAGCCATGCGTGGTAAGCCCCCGTGAGGGTACAGAACCACGAACCAGTGGGCTTTCGCCATCGTGCCCAAGGAGTGCGGGGCACTTCGATTCGAGTCGACCAAGCGTAGCCGCTGGTGTCAATCCGGTACCTACAGTGTCTGACCCTAAAAGCGGTGTCCGATCCTGCTGCCCCGGCATGTGACGGGACGTATCGAACGCCTGCTTGGGCCGATTGGCCCGGATCGGGGAATGATCGGGGGGGCCGGACTTCGGCAAACTGCCCCGCCGACACAAGACCTTCGTAGCGGGCATCCCGGATCATGGGTCGACAGCATCAAGATTGAGGACGGGTGGGCATAGTGGTCCGAGGCGGTGCGTCCGGTGTGGGATACGCCCATGGGGCGGTGAGAAGACCCTAGGAGGGTTGGAACGTTGGGATCATAATGCAAAAGGACGCAAATAATGCTCAACCTAGACTAGGCAGGATGGGGCGGGAAAATGGTTGATAACAGGGTTTTTGGTGGTTTGAGGGGTGCTATGGGGATTTGCGTAATCTTGGGGTTAAAGTGGCCAGAAACGAAGTAAAGCTCGGGTGTTTAAACCGTGATTGGCGATTAATGGCAACTTTTGGACCAAGTTATACGGCGTTGGTTGCTGGTGTCAATGACGAAGTAATTTTCCCAACTATCGGGATCTGGTGGTGAGCCGGTTTATTGTTGCGTCGCGGTTCATGTCGAACGCGGATCGGATCGGCGAAGGTGGCGTTCTGGGCAAGATTGACGCACTCATGGGTTGGCGGTGGTGTTCGCCGATCCTAAAGCACAGGTTGGGGTGCTCCTGGATCGGGCCTCAGGGTTACGACCCGCTGGTCCGCTTCAACTGTCTGCTGATCGGGCAGTGGCACCCCGAAGCTGGCGCAGGTACCCTCAATTGCGGTTGGATTTCATGCTGAAGACCTCTGCGTGAGCGCGTGATGTTCGGCGAACGCTTCGATTCCGTCATTCTGTTCGGTCCGCTGGACTTACAGCGGGCAAAGCGGTTTTGGTGGTTGTGTTATGCGATTGCCGGTGTTTGCGGGGTGAGGGTGATCCTGTTTGCGGCACCCCGCAGATTTTGTTCGATTGCCGCCGTCACCACCTAAGCGTTTTGTTTTGGCCAGCCCGAACTATCGGGCGGTGCTTCATCGTGGCGCGGTGCTTCATCGTGGCATAGGCATTGCGCAATCCGAACGCGGCGGTTGCAGATCAGCCTGCCCCCGCGTTGTTGCCAAGCCCGTAGGGGTCGATGACGGGCGGCCTGTCGCATGATCCCATCAAGGTGGCGACCACAAGCTCCAAACACTGGGCCAAGAAAAAACACGCACAGAGATGAGTAGTAGGCGAGGTATGGTACGAGACAAATTCTCTCGTTCAAAATCTTAGGTTACCTGGAATTGATGCCCCGGACCGTAAAATCGGATCGCAAAAACAGATAGAGTGGTAGCCCGCAACTCACCCCGATGCAAAACGTGGCCGGCACGGCAATCAGGCCGATCCAATTGCGTCGGCGGGTACTTTCCACCACAACAAAAACTGTGAGCGCGAGGGCCGCGATTGTCAAATCCCAGACCAGCCCGGTGGTAGAGGCATTGACGTACCAAGCGTCAATCAGGCCTGACAGGCCGGTACCCGTTTCGCGCATATAGCCCATGAAATGATACATCGGATGGATGGCACCCCAGATAGCCAGGGCCAGAAACAGGGTGCGCAGCGGGGTCAATAGGATAATTCTCCAAGGTTAATCGAAAAAGGCCCCTGATGTAGGCCGACACGACCCGCTGTATCTATCCCGCTTGACCCGAACGCCACACCGCGGTCAAATCCGGGCCGGATCGGTTCGCCATCCACACCGCATGCGGCAAGCCCCAGCAAGGCAAATACAAGTGGTGTGATGTGCGTCATGCGATGCGTTCCTTCCAACGGGCAATCTGTGCCCGGACCCGAGCCGGGGCGGTCCCCCCGTAAGACATGCGCGAGCTTACCGAATTTTCCACCGTTAGAACAGAAAAAACATCATCGGTAATCCCCGCATGGATCGATTGCATATCGCCAAGCGTCAGATCGCACAGATCGCACATTTTGGTTTCGGCCATCGCCACCAGCACGCCGGTGATGCGATGCGCCTCGCGGAACGGCATGCCAAGCACCCGCACTAGCCAATCGGCCAGATCGGTTGCCGTTGAAAATCCGGACCCCGCCGCCGCCGCGAGGTTATCGCGATTGACGGTCATATCTTTGACCATGCTTTCCATCGCGGCCATGGCCAGCATCCAGCTGTCGGCGGTGTCGAACACCTGTTCCTTATCTTCCTGCATATCTTTGGAATAGGTCAGCGGCAAGCCTTTCATAACCATCATCAAACCGGTCAGAGCCCCGAAAATCCGGCCAACCTTGGCGCGGATCAGTTCTGCGGCATCGGGGTTTTTCTTTTGTGGCATGATGGATGAGCCGGTCGAAAACCGGTCCGACAGTGTGACAAACTGGAACTGTGCCGAAGACCAGATCACCAATTCCTCCGCAAATCGCGACAGGTGCATCGCACAGATTGAGGCGGTCGACAAGAATTCCAGCGCAAAGTCACGATCAGCCACAGCGTCCATAGAATTGGCGGCAGGCCGGTCAAAGCCCAGGAGAGCAGCGGTCATATCGCGGTCAATCGGGAACGAGGTGCCCGCTAGTGCCGCGGCACCCAAGGGCGATTCGTTCATGCGTGCGCGCGCCTCCCGCACACGTGACAGATCGCGCCCGAACATTTCAACATAGGCCATCATGTGATGGCCCCAGGTGACCGGTTGCGCGGTTTGCAGATGGGTGAACCCGGGCATCACCCAATCGGTCCCGGCCCCGGCCTGGACCAACAAGGCACGGATCAGGGCGACCAGACTGGCATCGGCGGCATCCAGTTGATCCCGGACCCACAGTTTGAAATCGGTTGCCACCTGATCATTGCGTGACCGGCCTGTATGCAACCGTCCCGCCGGTTCGCCAATGATTTCTTTCAGGCGCGCCTCGACATTCATGTGGATGTCTTCCAAAGCGGTAGAAAACTGAAACGTCCCAGCCTCGATCTCTGACAAGACCGTGAGCAACCCTTCCCGGATAGCCTGTGCATCGCTACCTGTGATAACGCCTGTGGCCGCCAGCATTGCGGCATGGGCCCGAGAGCTGGCAATGTCCTGTGCTGCCATCCGCTGATCGAACCTTATAGAGGCATTGATCGCCTCCATGATCGCGTCTGGTCCGGCTGCAAAACGGCCACCCCACATCTGGTTCGAGGTCGTGTCGGTCATTCGAAGAAAACCTTTGGATGGGATATGAGATACATCTGGCTCGCGCTCGTCTACACGGTCCATGCACTAGACGCAAATGCCTCCTTCGCGGCAGACCGAGCGACCCTCGAAGCTTTGCGCGAGGGCGACATGAAGAAGCTCGCTTTTCATGCAGATCCGCAACCGGTGACCGATGCCGCGTTCTTTCTGGAAGACGATGGCGGTATGGCGACGCTGGCCCATTGGCAGGGTAAATATGTGCTTCTGAATTTCTGGGCGACATGGTGCGCGCCCTGCCGCGAAGAGATGCCCGCACTCAACAGGTTGCAGGCTCTGCTTGGGGGGGGGCGCTTTCAGGTGGTGACTTTGGCGGTGGGGCGCAATCCGCCTGCGGCGATTCGGCGCTTCTTTGCGCAGACGGGCCTTGATAGGCTGCCGCCGCATCGGGATCCGCACTCTAGGGTTGCGCGTGCGTTTGGGGTCTTTGGCTTGCCAGCCACTGTGGTGCTTAATCCGAATGGGCAAGAGATTGCGCGGTTGCAGGGCGATGCCGACTGGAGCAGTCCCCAGGCACTGGCGGTGTTTCGGGCTTTGCTGGATCTGCCGCCGGAAGGCTAAGCAGCGAGCGAATGGCGCGGCATAACCGCGAAGGCGGGGGCGCAAGGGGTTGGGTATGAGTCTTTATCCTGCGATTGATTTGAAGGGCGGAAAGGCGGTGCGCCTGCTGCGAGGGGATCGGCACAGAGCCACGGTGTTCCATGACGACCCGTGCGCGCAGGCCCTGGCCTTTGTCGCGGCGGGTTGCCGATGGTTGCATCTGGTGGATCTGGAGGCCGCTTTTTCGGGGGCGTCTGTCAATGTGGCCTCGATCGAGGCGATTTTGGCGGCGGTTTCGGTGCCTGTGCAGCTGGGCGGCGGGATTCGCGACCTAAACACCATTGTGGGCTGGCTGAACAAGGGGGTTGCCCGTGTCATTTTGGGCACCAGAGCAGCAGAGACCCCTGATTTTGTCCGCGAGGCAGCGCGGGCCTTCCCCGG
>JACOMT010000222.1:3167-6343 GCA_014623385.1 Paracoccaceae bacterium | reverse complement strand
GCCAAAGATCAGGCGCGCCACCGCGTTTTCCGGGATAGCCCGCCTCTTTGCCATGCGGTTTGGCATTGATCGGAACTGCCGCCGCGTCCCAGATCCTGTATTCCGCAATCAGAGGGTCGAGCGTGTTGCCCATAAAGACCGCCACGCGATCCCCAGGCTGCACACCGTGGTTCTTCGGTTACATCGCAATCCGTCGCTGTGCAATTTTGAAACATGGCGTAACCCGCAATCCGGCGTTGCCGACACATGTGGAGAAATCCGCGCCGTTCGTTCCAACCACATTCCTGAAACGGCATGGTACCGTACACCTGCCGCTTTTCCCTGCGTCGATCCTGGCCTATAAGTCCCTGATGCCACCTTATGGGCACAGCGCGGGACAGGACGACAAGACCATGCCGGGAACAAGATGACCAAGACCAAACACGATGCCGATGCGGCCTTTATCCAGGTGCTGGCCACTTTGTTGTGCGCCAACGATCTCACCGAATTGGAGGTAGAGCGGACTTACGGCGACAATGACGCTCTTAGTGTTCGCATAACCCGCAAGTTACAGGCCGCCCCGGCGGTTCAGTCGGCCGTGGCCGAACCCGCAGCTCCTGGCACCCCTGTTCCTGCCCCGGCCGCACCGACCCCAATCGGCACCCCGGAAGATCCCGCCGCCGCCCCGGGTGCGGTCACCTCGCCCATGGTTGGCACCATTTACATGCAGCCTGAACCGGGTGCCCCGGCCTTTGTCTCTGTAGGTGCGACCGTGTCTGAGGGCGACACCCTGTTGATCGTCGAGGCTATGAAAACCATGAACCATATCCCGGCACCGCAGTCGGGCATGATCGAACGAATCCTGGTGGAGGACGGTGCCGCTGTGGAATATGGTACGCCTCTAGTCATTATCGCATAGAGCCCGGCGGATGTTCAGCAAGATACTGGTTGCAAACCGGGGCGAAATTGCCCTGCGCGTGATCCGTGCCGCCCGGGAAATGGGTGTGGCCACGGTGGCGGTGCATTCCACCGCAGACAGCGACGCGATGCATGTGCGCATGGCGGACGAATCGATCTGTATCGGCCCGCCACCCAGTCGGCAAAGCTATCTGTCCGTGGCCTCGATCATGTCGGCCTGTGAAATCACCGGGGCCGGGGCGATCCATCCCGGCTATGGGTTTCTCAGTGAAAACGCCAATTTCGTGCAGATTGTCGAGGATCACGGTCTGACCTTCATCGGCCCGACCGCAGAACATATCCGTGTTATGGGCGACAAGATCACCGCCAGGAATATGATGAAATCCCTTGGCGTGCCTTGTGTGCCCGGATCGGACGGCAGTGTGCCGGATTTGGCGACGGCACAGAAACTGGGCCTCGAAATGGGCTATCCCGTGATTGTCAAGGCAACCGCTGGCGGGGGTGGGCGCGGGATGAAGATCGCACAGACTGTCGAGGATATGGGGTCCGCCTTTATGATGGCCCGGGCCGAGGCAAAGGCCGCCTTTGGCAATGATGAGGTATATATCGAAAAATACCTGACCGGGCCGCGCCATATCGAAATCCAGATATTTGGCGACGGTCGTGGTGGCACCGTGCACCTGGGCGAGCGGGATTGTTCCTTGCAACGGCGTCACCAGAAGGTGTTTGAAGAGGCTCCTGGCCCCGGCATCACCGCCGAGGAGCGCGCGCGCATCGGCAGTATTTGCGCCAATGCCGTGGCCCATATCAACTATGCGGGTGCCGGAACCATCGAATTCCTATACGAAAAAGGAGAGTTCTATTTTATCGAAATGAACACCCGGCTGCAGGTAGAGCACCCCGTGACCGAGAGCGTCTTTGGCATCGATTTGGTGCGTGAGCAAATTCGCGTAGCGGCGGATGAGCCGATGTCGTTTACGCAAGGGGACCTGCGGATCAACGGCCACGCCGTCGAGGCACGGATCAATGCCGAGCGGTTGCCAAATTTCGCCCCCTGCCCGGGCAATATCACAGCCTATCACGCGCCTGGCGGATTGGGGGTGCGGATGGATTCCGCGCTCTATGACGGGTACGTCATCCCCCCCCATTACGATTCGCTGATCGCCAAGCTGATTGCGCATGGTCGCAACCGGGATGAGGCGCTGGCGCGGCTCAGCCGGTCGCTGGGCGAATTGATCATCGACGGCATCGATACGACAATGCCTTTGTTCGATGCACTGTTACGGGAGCCCGACATTCTGGCCGGTGATTACAATATCCATTGGCTTGAAAACTGGCTTGACCGGCAAGCACCGGACACTTGACCCGGTCGCGGTGGTGCGTGGATCGTATGTTTTTGACCCCCGAACAGTTGCTGCGTGGGTATTCCACCGGCGTGTTTCCCATGGCCGAGTCCCGCGAGCATCCGGGTATCTTTTGGGTCGATCCACGCAGGCGCGGGATTTTTCCGCTGGACCGGTTCCACATTTCCAGATCGCTGGCCCGCACCATCCGCAAGGAGCCCTTTCGCATCGCTGTTGACCAGGAGTTCGCCAGGGTGGTTGATGGCTGCGCGGACCGGGTCGATACCTGGATTAACGCCGAGATCCACGGCATCTATGTTACCCTGCACCGGCTGGGGCATGCCCATTCACTGGAGGTGTGGGAAGATATGCGGCTGGTCGGTGGCGTCTATGGCGTGGTGTTGGGCGCGGCTTTTTTCGGGGAAAGCATGTTTTCCCGCCGCCGTGATGCGTCAAAAATTGCCCTGGCCTATCTGGTCGACCGGTTGCGTCAGGCCGGATTTACCCTGTTCGACACCCAGTTTCAGACAGAACATTTGGCCTCTATGGGGGTCATCGAAATCAGCCGGGCCAATTATCACAAGCGCTTGGAACATGCACTGGCACGGCGCGCGGATTTCACCGCACCGCGCATCCCAACGGCTCAGGCGGTGTTACAGCGCAATACCCAGATATCATACCGCGCGTGATCCAATGCGCTCAGCGCGGGGGAAGACGCGATCATCCAGCCTTGAAACGTTATATCCAACTGCCCTTCCTCCCGCACCACCAAAAAGGCGTATGCATCACCGGTGGGGTTCTGGATCGGATAGCGGCATTCCACCAACAAGACGTCCAGTCCGAACACCGCAATGGTTTCGCCACTGGATGCCTCGACATCGATGGTGCGCCCGTTTACCTTGTCCAAACCGCGTAGAATTGCGCCTGAACCCTGCT
>JACOMT010000222.1:0-3127 GCA_014623385.1 Paracoccaceae bacterium | reverse complement strand
ACTCGACACAAACCGCAACAACAGCGAAATCAGGCTGGTCGAGCCCTGGGTATCGGTCATCTCGTCGCCCGCTGCAAAATAGAAGGGCGAACCGCCGGGCATCACCTCGACAAAATTGCCGCCTAGCAATCCTTCGGAAGAAATCACAATCGCACTGTCATCCGGGATCTGGATGTCTTTTCGAATGGCGAACGTGGTTGCGGCGCGATAGGTGACCAAATCAAGTTCCATCGCGGTGACAGTGCCGATTTTAACCCCCGCCAACCGTACATCAGTGCCAACATTCACGCCTTCAAC
This sequence comes from Paracoccaceae bacterium, assembly GCA_014623385.1. GTDB lineage: Bacteria > Pseudomonadota > Alphaproteobacteria > Rhodobacterales > Rhodobacteraceae > JACOMT01. The sequence continues at coordinate 2,830 of JACOMT010000222.1, read as the reverse complement.
AGACCGAAAGCTGGCATTGAGCTCATATCCATCGTCGCCGGTCAACAAACCGGTTGCCTGGGTGGCGTAAATGCCAAATCCAATGGCCACCGCCAGGACGATACCGCCCACGATGACCTCTGCCGTATTTTGGCTGGACATGGGTTTGTCCTTTATTCCGGGCACCACGCCTCGTAATCGCTGCGGTCCGCCGGTTGGGTCTGGCGCAAAGAGCCCGTCGGTGCATAGGCCATCGCCGTACCGGTCAGGTTTTCCTGATGCGGTTTTTCCCAGGCCTTGCGAGCCAATGGTTTTTCTGTCGGCGGCTCGTCCCATGTGCGGTGCAGCCAACCATGCCATTCCGGGCTGATCCGACTTGCCTCGACTTCACCGTTGTAAATCACCCACCGCTTGCTGTCGTCAGTGGTTTTGTAAAACACGTTGCCGACATCATCTTCGCCAACTTTCACGCCATGGCGTGCTGTCCAGATCCGGGTGTTGAGCGTTTGACCATTCCACCAGGTGCAAGCGCGCAAAAGAGTAGTTTTGATGCTCATTAAATTCTCCGGCTCAGATTAGCCCCAATATGGCCCATAGCAACGCTGATGTCCAGTAGGCAGAGCGGTGCGCGATCAGTTCAGACGTGCCCTGGCTCAATCCATGAGCTCAAACTCTTCGCGAAAGGGGAAGTGGGTATCAATCATCCGCAATCTCGACTGTTTTAGCGTTCAGCGTCGCCGGACCAGGGAGGCGATTTGATATGCTTGCTGGTTTCAGCGAAAAACAGATTCGACCCTGTGTTTAAAGCTTTTTCACAGCTGTCGCAGGTATTGATTGTCTTTGGGGCTGATAAAGGTGCCTATGTCTTCAAACGCGCTATGTACCCGAGTATTCCAATCGGGAATTCATTGAGCGTGCAAATAACGTTCAATCCTGACGACAGAACACGACAGAACAAGGTCGCGCGGGTCCGGAATAGTCCGCAATTATCCATTGGGCATGCCTGCCGTTACCTCGATTCCGATTTTCATTTCAGGCTCTTGCAGTCCCGCACCAATCATCTTGGCCGCCAGGCAAAAGGTGAAACCGATGAAATGTGCCAAACGATCATGTCCGATCACCCGGCGGTGGCCGATCCCTTTACGCTGTCAGCGTGGATTATCAAAGGTGCCGCATCCGAGACGGCTGTTTCTTCGTTTACGACTACTTTGGTCACGCTGTCCAGTCCCGGAAGTTCGAACATGGTGTCCAACAGGATGTCTTCCAGTATCGACCGCAGGCCGCGCGCGCCAGTTTTGCGCTCAACTGCCCTTTTCGCAATCGCCTGCAGCGCGTTATTGGTGAATTGCAATTCGGTGTTCTCCATTTCGAACAGCTGCTGATATTGCTTGACCAGCGCGTTTTTCGGCTTGGTCAGTATGGTGACCAACGCATCCTCATCCAGATCCTCAAGTGTGGCCAATACTGGCAAACGACCTACAAATTCCGGGATAAGACCAAATTTCAACAAATCTTCCGGTTCAAGGTCGGAAAAAATCTCACCCATGCCGCGTTCATCATGCCCCCGCACATCAGCACCAAAGCCCATGGCCGATCCTTTGCCCCGTTGTGCGATGATTTTGTCGAGACCGGCAAAGGCCCCGCCACAGACAAATAGGATATTGGTTGTGTCGACCTGCAGAAATTCCTGTTGCGGATGCTTGCGCCCACCTTGGGGTGGCACGCTGGCAATCGTGCCTTCCATCAGCTTCAACAGCGCTTGCTGCACGCCCTCTCCCGACACGTCGCGGGTGATCGAGAGGTTTTCGGATTTGCGCGTGATCTTGTCGACCTCGTCAATATAGACGATGCCCCGCTCCGCGCGTTCGACATTGTATTCGCTGGCCTGCAAAAGCTTGAGGATGATGTTTTCAACATCTTCGCCGACATAGCCTGCCTCGGTCAGGGTTGTGGCATCGGCCATGGTGAACGGCACATCCAAAATCCGTGCCAGGGTTTGCGCCAACAGCGTTTTGCCGCAGCCTGTCGGACCAATCAGTAGGATGTTCGACTTGGCCAGTTCAATATCGCTGCCAGCCTTTTGCGCATGATTCAGGCGCTTGTAGTGGTTGTGGACCGCGACCGACAGGACGCGTTTTGCCATTGCCTGACCGATCACATAATCGTCCAGAACCCCGCAAATATCCTTGGGCGTCGGCACACCGTCCGAGGACTTCACGTTGCTGTCCTTGGTTTCCTCGCGGATTATGTCCATGCATAATTCGACACATTCATCACAGATGAATACGGCCGGTCCGGCGATCAGCTTGCGCACCTCACGCTGGCTCTTGCCGCAAAAGCTGCAATAGAGCGTGTTTTTGCTGTCTCCGCCTGAGTTCGTCGCCATGATCTCCCTTTCGGACCTGCTGTGCGTCCCTTGTGCAACCATTCGTTGCACGGTTCCACTTTGGGGGGCAACTTAGGATAGCGTTTTGGATGCCACAATCGCAAAATAGACGCGGGCACATTATTGCACCCGCGACGCTGCCGTACGGCACTTTGGCTTTAGGAATTGGCCTCATCGGCCGCATCGGATTTTGGACGGTTTTGGACGATCTCGTCGATATGTCCCCATTCCCTAGCCTCTTCCGGCGACATGAAGTTGTCGCGATCCAACGCTTTTTCAACGGCTGTTCTGGTCTGGCCGGTATGTTTTACGTAAATGTCGTACAGCCGGTCTTTCAGCTTTTGTGTTTCGGCCGCGTGGATCATGATATCCGATGCTTGGCCCTGATACCCGCCGGACGGCTGGTGCACCATGATCCGGCTGTTGGGCAGGGAAAAACGCATGCCCGGCTCGCCACCCGCCAAC
>JACOMT010000221.1 GCA_014623385.1 Paracoccaceae bacterium | reverse complement strand
TTCCTGACCTACCGTGCTTGCGTGTTGGCACTGAAATGCACGCCTGGATCGTTGGGGGCGGCCCGGCCTTGCGGCACGTCAATATGGCTGCTGGGGCGGGGGCGGCACTTTGCACCAGTGTGGCGTCGATGATCGCCGCTTCGGCAATGGGTCGTCTTATCAGGCACAGATGAAAAGAGATCGAAACCGCACAACAGCATGAAATCCAACCACAGTTTAGGGTGCGCGCGCCAGCTTTGGGGTGCCACTGCCCGATCAGCAGACATTTGAGGCGGACCATCAGATCATACCCCTGATGCCCGATCCTGGAGCGCCCCACCCCGCGCTTGCGCGTTGGCGAAAACAACCTCCAGTCCACTGGTGCGTCAATCCTGCTCAAAACGTCATCTTCGCCAATCCGAACCGCCGCTTTGCGCAACAACAGGTGCATCAAACCACCCCTGAACGCCTTTCAAAAGCATACCAGATTGATGGTTTGTCCGCAATCCTCCAAATTATGCAAATATGTAGAGGTATTTCTTTGTGATCACCCTGCGCGCTTCCTGCTAGCTTTCCGCCTGATAATCGAAATCCACGTAGACCGGTTGACCCCGGTCAACAACTGCCGCCCCACAGGCCGAATCAGACGATGCGGTTGGAAGCTTTAAGGGCCAGATGCTGCTACCTAATTATAATTTCGGTGCTGCATTATAATGTGGTGCTGCTTAGCACGGTGCACATCCATACAGCAGAAGGAATTCCCTATGAAACATTTTGTTCGCAGCATCACGTGTGCTTTATGTGATTGCCGTCGACACTCCGGTAAAATCCCATATTGCCCAGACGCTGGCCAGTCAAGAGGCAAAAATTTTAATATTACCTTAATGGGCTTCATGAACGTTGCAGGATGCCAACACGAAAATTTTTTTTGCAAAGGCGGAGGTAAAACTTCAATGGCAGTATTTAAAAACTCGCGCTTTGTTTTAGCGATCATTCTTTGCCTGCCTATGCAAAGGCATCTTTGTCGGTACGAACAAGCTGCGTACGAAAGAAAATACCCAGCTGTGCTAGATGGGGTTGCACATGCCCAAACACAAATATGCCCTTGTCCTGTTTTGCAAAGGTGCGCTTAGGGCGGGGCTATTACGGCCAAGGATATTTTCGCTAGCACACCCAAGCGACCAAGTTAAACGGTTTGTGCTCGGTTGTCAAACTGCCCAACGTAAATGAAAGCCTGAGCGTTGAAACTGTCAAAATGCCCGTTCCACGCGAACCCTTCCTGATCCCCGTGGGTCGGGCTGACCTGGCTGTCCATGTCCAGCACGATTGATAGCACCGGTATCAAGGCCGGAGGTGAAGGCGAATGGCATGCTCGCAAGCATCGCCACATGTTGCCCAACCGGATTCCTGACCAATCAGGACATATCGGGTCAGTGACCGCAGACGAGGTAGCATATGAGCCTCAAGACACCCGCAAATGCCATGACGCCATTGCAGTACGCGGTGCTCACCCGCATATTGGCACCTTTGCCGGTGCCTAAAACACAAAATTGTACCCAGAAAACTCAAGACCTTTAGTGCTGGAAAGTGTTAAACTGTTGTCAAGCCACTGTATTGCTATGTCGCCAGTGGTCATGTCAGGCTAAATATGCAAGTCTTCGTACTTTAAATTTTTAAACCGAAGCCGGTCTACCCCGCTTTCAAAGTCCAGCAAAGTATCGTCGCCAGCGTTATCGCCCGCAAGGTTGACACGAATTTACGTTCCCGCCGGATAGGCACGTCCGTTTGACGTGGCGAATATAGCTGCCCTCTGACCTGGTTTACAGCCAGGCCATTGCAGTGCCCCGATCCGCGTTCAGCTGTTTTGACCGATCTTGGGTTCGGTGCCTGCGCGGATCCGGGCGATGTTATCCTTGTGTCGCACCACGACCAGCGCGGTCAGCACAAAGCCCAGTATCAATGTGGACCCGGACCCGAGCACCAGCATCCAAACGGTCGAAAACGCCGCCGTTCCCATTGCCCCCATTGATGACATACGGTTTATCCCTACCAGGAACAGCCAGGTCAGGCAACAGGCAACGCCCACTGGCCAGGCCAGCACCAGCCAGATGCCTAGAAAGGTCGCGACACCCTTTCCACCCCTGAAGCCCAGCCAAGCAGGAAAACAATGCCCCAGCATTGCGGCCAGTGCTGCCAATTGCACGGCACCCTCGCCCGCCCAGGTCCTAGCCAGTAATACCGCCACAGCCCCCTTGCCCCCGTCCAGCAAAAGAGTCAACGCGGCGGCCAGCTTGTTCCCGGTGCGTAGCACATTGGTGGCACCAATATTGCCGGACCCAATCTGGCGTAGATCGCCGAGACCAAAAAGCCGCGACAGGATTAGGCCAAAAGGCACTGCGCCCAACAAATAGCCAATAGCAGCCCAGATCACCAAAACCACCAGCGGGCTTTCCAATGCGGGCACGCGCTATCTCCGGTATACTTCGACGCCGTCGACATAGGTCGCCAGCACACGTCCTTCGAGCCGCTGGCCATCAAACGGTGTGTTCTTGGATTTGGACAACAGCAAGAAACGATCCAGAATAAACGGCACATCCGGATCAAACAGGACCAAATCAGCGGGTGCACCCACGGCCAGTCGTCCACAATCCAGCCCGAGGCGCTGCGCTGGTGCCAGGGCCATCGCCCGAAATAGTTCAGGCAGGGTCAGGTGACCGCCGTGATAAAGCCGCATCGCCGCGGGCAGGAACGTTTCCAACGCAACCGCGCCGCTCGCGGCCTCTTCGAACGGCAGCCGTTTGCTTTCCTCATCCTGCGGTGTGTGCATTGATGACAAGATCATAGCTGTTAGGTAGTGGGAGAGAGCCTGCAAAGAGAGTGCATGTATCAAAGAAGACCTGAACAAAGCCTGTTTTGTTGTCAATGTAGAAAAGAGTATATGAGAGCCCTCTAAAAAGATATAGTGGCTCAGTTTAATAATTGACCTTAGTAAGAGTGAGTTCTCCATTCCTGAGCAGAAGCTGAGGGACCTTCAAGCATAAATACAAAGACTAAAAGATGTCCAACGTGTTCCTGCCTATCAGTTAGCCAGTGCAATTGGAAAAATTATTTTTATGTCCTTTGCATTTGGCCCTGTAGCTAGGTTAATGACATGTAGTCTGTATACAGCCCTGAACCATAGAACAGCTTGGTGTCAGCAGTTACAATTGTCAGCCGAGGCTTCCCAAGAGTTGGTATTT
>JACOMT010000220.1 GCA_014623385.1 Paracoccaceae bacterium | reverse complement strand
GGCCGGTCATCAAAGGAACGCACCGGCTATCCCACGCAGAAACCATTGGCCCTGCTGGAACGGGTTATCCGGGCGTCATCCAACCCCGGCGATCTGGTGCTGGACCCGTTCTGCGGCAGTGCCACGACGCTGGTAGCCGCCAACCGCCTGCAACGGGATTGGGTTGGGATTGACCTGTCGCCGCTGGCCATCAGGCTGGTCAATGACCGCATCGGGCAGGCGCGCGGGCTCTGGGGCGGGCCCAACGCGCTGGACACCCCGCCCAAGCGCACCGATCTGGGGAATTTGCCCAACTACCGCACGCACCGGCACCGTCTCTATGGCGCACAGGAGGGCATTTGTGCGGGCTGTGCCACCCATTTCCCGTTTCGGATTATGGAGGTTGACCACATCCTGCCCCGTTCCCGCGGCGGAACGGATCACCCCGAAAACCTGCAACTGCTATGCTCTGCCTGCAACCGCAGCAAGGGCGGTCGTACGATGGCGGAATGGCGCGCAGCACAATGAAACCGGCCACTGCCTCTGACGGATTGGGCCAGGTGTCCCCAATGACGCCCCCTGATGCCCCATGTGTACAGGTTCCCGCCCTTTTTGGCACCGACACCGCGTAAACGCGGCCTCCCTTGGCCCCTGCTACGGGTTCGTATGATATCCTATGCCGTAGCCATAGGCTTTGCAAGGTTCGGCAAATGTGCGATGATTGGTATTTTGGTTTATCTGTATGGTATCGCTGATGATCATTTTTTGGGCAATCCCAAACACGGGTACAAAACTGGAACGACAACGGCGTGACCAACAGCGTTTTTTCATGGGGTGCAGTGCCAAAGGGTCCAACACCAACCGGACCACATCTGCAGCGGATAGCGGACCGGGGCATGTTTGGGACAGGATGATCACAACCGTGCAGCCCACACAAAGGATGTTCGGACTTGCATTAACATAGCACCAAAGCTATTACCTTAGCGACTAGCCTAGGAGAGGCACTATGCTGAAACCCATGTTCGACAAGACCAACCTGCCAAGTCGCCATGTAACCGAAGGCCCGGCACGCGCACCGCACCGATCATATTACTATGCGATGGGGTTAAGCAAAGAGGAAATTCACCAGCCTCTGGTTGGCGTGGCAACTTGCTGGAACGAAGCAGCACCTTGCAACATCGCATTGAACCGTCAGGCACAGGCCGTGAAACTGGGCGTGAAGGCGGCCAAGGGCACCCCGCGCGAATTCACCACGATCACCGTCACCGATGGTCTCGCCATGGGGCACGAAGGCATGCGGGCCTCGCTGGCCTCGCGCGAGGCAATTGCAGATACAATCGAACTGACCATGCGTGGCCATTGCTATGACGCGATCGTGGGCCTTGCGGGCTGCGACAAGTCGCTGCCGGGTATGATGATGGCCATGGTCCGTCTCAACGTCCCATCGGTCTTCATCTACGGGGGCTCGATCCTCCCAGGCAAAGCGCCCCAAGTCGACGAGATCCCCGAAGACTTCCGCTCCCGCGACCTCACCGTCCAAGACATGTTCGAGGCTGTGGGCAAATATCAAAACAACCAGCTGTCCGACACCGCGCTTGAACTACTCGAACGTGTCGCCTGCCCGTCAGCCGGTGCCTGCGGGGGGCAGTTCACCGCCAACACCATGGCCTGCGTTTCCGAGGCCATCGGCTTGGCATTGATGAACTCGTCGGGTGCACCAGCCCCATATGAGAGCCGCGACCAGTATGCCGAAGCCTCCGGTCAAGCGGTGATGGAACTCATCAAAAGGAATATCCGAGCCCGTGATGTGGTGACGTTGGACTCTTTGGAAAACGCTGCGCGCGTGGTGGCTTGCACGGGTGGCTCAACAAATGCGGGGCTGCATCTTCCTGCAATGGCGCATGAGGCCGGTATTGATTTCTTTCTCGACGACGTATGCGAGATTTTCCGCGACACACCCTATTTTGTCGATCTCAAACCGGGTGGGCAATACGTAGCCAAAGACCTTTATGAGGCGGGCGGCGTCCCCGTGGTCATGAAAGAGCTGCGCAAAGCGGGCCTTTTGCACGAAGATTGCATGACCGCCAGCGGTCGGTTGATCGGCGAAGAGCTCGACATGATCGACCGTGAGGCGGATGGTAAGGTGATCTATCCGGTGGATACGCCCATTTCAAAAACCGGCGGTGTTGTGGGGCTCAAAGGCAATCTGGCCCCCGAAGGTGCCATCGTGAAAATCGCCGGTATGGCGGACGAGGATATGGTCTTCACCGGTCCGGCACGTGTTTTTGAATGCGAGCAGGATGCATTTGACGCCGTTCAAAACCGCGCTTACGCTAAAGGCGACGTGATCGTCATCCGCAACGAGGGCCCTGCGGGTGGCCCCGGCATGCGCGAAATGCTTGCAACAACCGCTGCACTGTCCGGTCAGGGCATGGACAAAAGGGTGGCCCTGATCACCGATGGCCGTTTTTCCGGGGCAACGCGCGGCTTTTGCGTCGGCCATGTGGGACCCGAAGCCTACCATGGCGGTCCTATCAGCCTGTTGCGCGATGGCGATAGGATTACGCTAAACGTGATTGAGGGATCAATCACCGTCGACCTGACGGCAGAGGAAATGGCCTCGCGCAAGGTCAACTGGACCGGTCCACGCGACACCCTTTATGCTTCGGGTGCACTTTGGAAATATGCGCAATTGGTGGGTGCTACGTACAAGGGTGCTGTGACCCACCCGGGCGGGGCGGCCGAAAAACACGACTACATGGCACTGTAATTTCGGGCGTAGTGGGCGGCACACAGGTACGGGCATTTGGGGGTTTGCCTATTGATAAGGTAGGTACTAGAGGCATCCTGTTGCGATCATCGTAAAAACCGCCTCCTGCCGATGTGCCAATGGACAGGTTGACGGTACAGGCCACAGCAAAAAGCGACAGAACGAGGATTGTTGACGGAGTGTATCGGATGCTTCGAAGGCATAATAAATGTTGCCATGCTGATAACCTGTTTTGATGGTAGCGAAGAAAAGTGTAACTTTTGCGATCCTTTAAAGGGTGGAGGTTACGTTCAATGCTAAAAAGAACGCCAAGCACTCGCCGCACATTAAGGTAAGAGCGGCGTATAACACCTGGGCCGGTCAGACTTGGCTGCATCGGGTGGCCTGGCCAAGTAGCCTTCGCCTTGCAGCTTTATGAACGGGCGGAACATTCACGGTAAGGCGTATGCATTTTGTTCAGAGGGTCCTATATTTTGACAGGAAGTTGACAGGAAGTTT
>JACOMT010000219.1 GCA_014623385.1 Paracoccaceae bacterium | reverse complement strand
GAAAGTTGAGATCATCCGGCGTCAGCGTCACGATTTCACCACTGCGCAGTACTGCCTTAGCCGCGCGGAACACATCTGCCGTATAGCTGCCATAGCACCCTGCGTTCATCCGCACCGCACCTCCGATGCTGCCCGGAATGGTACCTAGAAAGGTCAGATCAACCCCGTGACCGGCGGCCTTTCGCGCGACATGGGTATCCAGGGCCGCAGCCCCGGCGGTAACCTGGGTACCCGCGACATCAATGTGATTAAATCCCCGCCCCAGCCGGATGACAACCGCCCGCAGCCCGCCGTCGCGGATAATCAGATTGCTGCCGACCCCCATGGGAAAGACCGGTATGGCGGGATCCAGATCAGCCAAAAGCGCGCTCAGATCCCCGCGATCAGCAGGTTGACACAGCCAATCCGCTGCCCCCCCAACCCGCAACCAGGTAAGGTCAGACAAGACCCGGTCCGGAGTCTTTTTTCCGCAGAAGGCAGGGTGTGTGATCATACGATGCTCGTACGCGGTACCCCAAGGCAAAGGCAAATTCCATTATGCACGATCAGGATGGCACCGCCCCATGGGGGAGGGTCAACGCGGCCCAGCTATGTCAAGCAGTTTCAGAACCCTGATGCGATCAATTTGACCGCTTCCGCCACGTGACCGGAATTCAATGCCAAAGACCTTTGCATAGGTCTTTATTGATGGATTGCGAACAAACCATCAACCTGGTGTAATCTTGGGGAGGCGTTCAGGGGTGGTTTTAGGTACCTGTTTTTGCGCCGTGTCGAACGCGGTTCGGATCGGTGCAGATGACGGTCTGACCAGGATTGACGCACCAATGGACTGGGCGGTGGTGTTCGCTGACACGCAAGCCTGCGTTTGGGTGCTCCGGGATCTGGCCTCGGGGTCATGATCTGCCAGTCCGCTTCAACTGTCTGCTGATCGGGCAATGGCACCCAAAGCTGGCGCGCGCGCCCTCAACTGCGGTTGGATTTCATGCTGTTTTGCGGTCTCGAGCTCTTCTTTGCACCTGTGCCCAGTTAGACGACCCATTGCCGTTTTCGCGCGGTGTCCACGATGATCTTCTGGCCGGGGTTTGCCGTGTTCCGCAAGACCGAGCCGAAGTGGAGGACCCCGACGATCTACCCGACGATCCAGGCGTGCATTTCAGTGCCGATACGCAAGCGCGATGGTCAGGAACGGCGCAAAGCGTATGCGGGTCAACAGGATCACCGCCAAACTGCGTGCGACGATTGAGCATCCAGTCCGCATGCTCAAGTTTCCTTTTGTAGATTGTAAAGGCGCACTGTCCAGAAACTGGCTACGTCTGCCCATGGCGTTTGGCCATTGGCAATCTGTTTCTAATGCAAGGAACGCGCTGGCTTCATGGGTAAAGAGCGTCAGAAATCCCCGAATCCGTCGCACAAGCGGTCAAAACAAGCGGCCAAAAACTGTAAAAAACTGAGGGCAGCACGCCTCAGACAGCCCCAAACGGTCGTCAAGCCTGACCATTACCCTATACAAAGCCGTTGACCAGATGTTCCGTTCCATTTTGCTTTGCCACGAGATGATCGGAATCGATGCGGGTTGATGCTGTGAACAGGCGCGCCGCGTCTTGCCAACGTGGAGAGATTTCGCAATAGACGGACAGATGCAACCGGAAATTTGACAGCGATGAAAATTGCAACCTTCAACATCAACGGCATCAAGGCGCGGGCCCGGGCTTTGCTAAAATGGCTTGAGGCTGCACAACCGGACATCGTCCTGTTGCAAGAGATTAAATCGGTGGACGAGGCCTTTCCCGGCGCGATGTTCGAGGCCATGGGTTACGTGGTCGAAACCCATGGCCAAAAGTCATTCAACGGCGTTGCGATCCTGTCCAAGCTCCCGCTCGAAGAGGTCACACGTGGCCTGCCCGGCGATGATACAGATGATCAGGCCCGCTGGATTGAGGCAACGGTGATCAACAAAACAGCTATCCGTATTTGTGGCCTGTACTTGCCCAATGGCAACCCGGTCCCGGGACCAAAATACGACTACAAGCTCGCTTGGATGGATCGGTTACAGTACCGGGCGCGGGTGCTGTTGGCAGAGGAAGAACCGGTACTGATAGCAGGGGATTACAACATCATCCCGCAAGCAGAAGATGCAGCACGCCCCGATGCATGGCGCGAGGACGCTCTGTTTCGCCTGGAAAGCCGGACCGCGTTTCGCAAAATTTTGAACCTGGGCTTTACCGATGCCTTTCGCGTGCTCAACTTTGGCCCGGGCCATTATAGCTTTTGGGACTATCAGGCTGGTGCCTGGGACCGGAACGACGGCATTCGAATTGATCACTTTCTGCTCAGCCCGCAATGCGCCGACCTGATGACCGATTGTCAGATTGATGCCGAGCTGCGCGGCGGCGAAAGACCGTCGGACCATGTGCCAATCTGGGTCGAACTGGATGCGTAAACATTAAAAATCAACGCGTTACGTCGTGGTCATAGATATAGCGAAACTGCCATAATATCGCATCTGGTGCCACCCGCCCCAGCGTTTTCAGGCCCAGATGCGCCGCCCATCGTACCGGAGACAGACGCAGATGATAGGCCCAAGCATTGCGGTTGGCCGCCGCAATGATACGCCGCACGCGGTCTACGCGCGCGGTCTGATAGGCGGCCAAAGCGGTCGGCATATCAGGTGCCTGATGCAAGGAGTTGGCCAACACCCACGCATCTTCCAGCGCCAGATTGGTACCCTGTGCCATAAATGGCAGCGTCGGATGCGCGGCGTCCCCGACCAAAACCACCTTGCCCCGCCACCACCGCGCCGCAATCGGATGCCGGAACAGCCCCCAGATGCGCAGATCGGTCACCTGATCCAGGATTGATCGTGCTTCGGGATGAAAATCGGCAAAGGCTGCGCACAAATTGCACCGCCACTAGGTTCAATGTGGTACCGTCGCGCAGCGGATAGGTCACCAAATGCCGCCCCGGGCCCATATGCACATGCGCCTCTGCAGGTTGGTCTGCCCGATTGGGCACAATCGCGCGCCAAGCCACCTGTCCGGTAAAATATGCCTCGCCACCACCGTCCACTATGGGCCGCAAAACTGACCGCGCACCATCCGCAATCGCCACCAGATCCGCGCGTCGCTCGGTGCCGTCCATCAGTCGCAAACGCCCAGTATCAGGGTCGGTCAGGTTCGTCACAATGGTGGAGAATTCGAATCGCACACCAATCCTATGCGCCCGGTCTGCGAGCACCGTGATCAGGTCTGCGCGATGCGCCAACAGAAACTCGTCCGGGGCCTGCAAGCGTGTCAGGTCCAGACGCAAAACCACGTCACCCCGCCGATGGTTCCGCAAAACCACGGCCCGTGATCGAGGCGACCTCTCTGTAAGCGGTGCAAAGGCCTGCAATGCGCACAGCACTTTGGCACCATTCGGGCTAATCTGAACACCGGCTCCCACCTCGCCCGGGGCGTCGGCCCGCTCCAGTACAGTTACGTCAGCCCCGCACTGGCGCAGCGCGATGGCCGCAGCCAAGCCGCCAACACCGGCCCCAATGACCAGAACCTGTTTATCCAGCACCGACATTCTGGTTCATCAACGAAAAACCGCTGGGGTGTGAACCCCGACGGTCTATATCAAGCGGCAACAGGTTGCGCGTCAATCATCGCGATGTACCTTTTCGCGGCGTTCGTGGCGTTCCTGCGCCTCCAAGCTCATGGTGGCAATCGGACGGGCATCCAGACGCTTGAGCGAGATTGGCTCTCCTGTCACGTTGCAATAGCCATATTCGCCTTCGTCGATGCGGCGCAGAGCCGAGTCAATCTTGGCCACCAGTTTGCGTTGACGATCACGCGTGCGCAGTTCCAATGCCCGGTCTGTTTCTTCGCTAGCCCGGTCCGTAGCATCGGGGATATTTCGCGTGCTGTCCTGCAGACCCTCGATGGTGTCGCGGCTATCCGCCAGCAGTTCATATCTCCATTTCAGCAACTTGCGGCGAAAATATTCGACCTGCCGTTCGTTCATAAAGGGCTCATCCTCGGCCGGACTATAGTTGTCAGGCAGGAAAACTTCCTGGTTCATTTCGGCCACACCGGTTTGGCCATGCGTGTCTGTCAAAACAGCCTCTTTAGGCATATGGCTCTCCCTTTGACGCTGTGTTTATCTGACGCCAAAAAGATTGTCACTAGACAATAACGCACCGCATCGGGTAAACGAGGTAGCAAGGCGGGTCTACCAAGCCGAGGCTGGACAAAGGATTGGAAAACATGGGATTTCAGGGCACAGCATATTATGTTGTGACCGAGGACCTCGCAATCGCTGTCAATGCAACGGTCACCTTGGAACGTCCTTTGCTGGTCAAAGCGGAACTCGGGTACGGGCAAAACTGAATTGTCCCGTCAGGTGGCGGACGCCCTGGATTTGGACATGATCGAATTGAACGTCAAATCCACCACGCAGGCGCAATAGGGTTTTTATGAATATGATGCGCGGTAGCCCGCCCGTGCGACAGTCAATTGGGCGAAGCCAGGGCGCATGACGTTGCCAATTACATCCGCAAGGGCAACCTATAGCAAGAGCCTTCGAGACCGCCCGCAAGGTGGTTCTGCTGATCAATGGGATCGACAAGGCCGATATCAAATTTCCCAACGACCTGCGGCAAGAACTGGACAAGATAGAATTCCACGTCTACGGGACAGGCGAAACCACCCGGGTCCGGTACCGCCCCATCGTTATAATCAACTCGAACAACGAAAAAAGAGCTGCCAGATGTGTTTTTGTGCCGGTGCTTTTCACTATAATCCTTTTTCTAAATGCGGCGACGATGCACAAGATTGTCGGAGCGTATGACCCGGGGATCAAGGACAATCTGCCGATCAGCGTGCTGACATAGTTTTATGAAATGTACAAAACGTCGAAGCTCAAGAAAAGCCATCGACTTCCAAAGTGTTTGATGAGCTAAAAGTTCTCTTGGTCGGGGACCTGACCGCGTAAGACCTGAACCGGGACAGTGTCAACGCTTTGCCAAAAATACCTGGCACGCTGGTGAAAAATGAACAGGACATTACATTTGTTCGAACTGCCCGCATTCATGACACGCAGTCAGTGCCAGGTCAAAGCACAACCTATGGTAGGTTCTTATTTTCGCAGGAATTTTGACGTGCTTTTTCTTTAATGCATCTGGGTTACTCGAGCTTATGACCCGCCAACCTGCCTGGTTAAGGTGTACTGTTGGCAGAAAAGTATATACTGAAGTATGTATATAGTGGTATCTTCACTTCTACATCGATATCTAAAAAAGTACACAAAATAAAATTTAACTAGTAGTTCAATAAAGTGATTTTAACAAAAATTTTTTACAAGATCAATTTCTTTATACATAATACTCATGTGTGACCACAGCTAATATAATGTGCTAATGTAATGTGCCTGGCAGTACACGGCGCATTTCCGACATAATGTTTACAATGAGCTGTTTGAAAATCTCCCGCTGGTGCGCCTTGGCTTCCTTGATCAACTGTTCAGCGTGCCAAATATCCCTCCAAGCTTCCAACGCATCGCCATTACCGGTGGTCGTACATCGCACAAACCATGAAATTTGCCCTGTGCACCGAGGATCATTCGGGCAGGTCTGTGGACGTGCTATCCGTGCGTTTACGGAACCAGATAGACGATCAGGTTTTTGTACGGTGCATTTGCCAGGCTTTGAGGCGATGACCAGTATGATCTTTACCTGCATTCTCCAGGTAATTTGGGGTGATTCCGCTGTTCTGATCTTGTCATTTCTGTTATAAATAAGTGTCTTGATTTCGGCGAGGGATGGGTTTCATGGACCACCCGTTGGGGGCGGATTTAAACCGGGGTGATCGGATCGATTTCGACCGTCGGGTGCGGCTGGAATTGCGTAGTGCGGAGATCGCGGTTCAGATGGCGGTCTCCCGGTAACGCGCGAGCTCGATGACGCGCCCGGGCGGGCTTTGCGTCTCAGGTGTTGCGCGAAAAACGGCCAGGTAAGAACACGATCCACCGGCTTGACATCACCGGTTCGACGTGTTGTTCCGCCAATCGGTTTATGGCCGTGTTGCTGGTTATGAAGACGTCAACGACGCCGACCGACTGGCCTCTGATCCGGTGATGCGGCAGGTTGTCGGTGGCCGCGCTGTTGACACTCAAGCGGCTTCGGTCTCAC
>JACOMT010000218.1:4588-6099 GCA_014623385.1 Paracoccaceae bacterium | reverse complement strand
GTCGACTGTATCGTTCCGGCCACGACTGACGAGTTCATGACGCAGGCTCGGGACCTGGGCCTGCCGGATGTTGCCCCTGTCACGCATGAAACCTTTCGCCAGTGGGTCATCGAGGACGTATTCTGTGACGGACGCCCCCCATGGGAGGAGGTTGGCGTAACGCTGACCCGGGATGTGCACAGCTATGAAACGATGAAGATCCGTATCCTCAACGGGGGTCATCAGGTGCTGGCCAATGTGGGAGAGGTTTTGTCCGTGCCGATGATCGTGGACTGTATACAGGATACACAAATCGCTGCGTTCTTTCAAAAGGTACAGCAAAACGAAATTTTGCCCCAGGTCGCGTCGGTACCGGGCATGTCGCCCATGGATTACCTGGAGCTGATCACCCGGCGGTTCGCCAACCCGAAAATCAGGGATACAACGCGGCGGGTCGCATTTGACGGATCGTCGCGGCATACGGGTTTCCTGCTGCCCACCCTGCGCGAGGCACGCGAAAAGGGCCAGTCCATTTCCGGCCTGACCCTGGCGGAGGCACTATGGGCGCGAATGTGCTATGGTCAGCGCGAAGACAACAGCGTGATCGAGCCCAATGACCCGAATTGGGCGGTGTTACAATCCCATGCCCGGCACGCCCGAACAAACCCGAAAAGCTGGCTAAACCAGCCAGGCATTTATGGGCACCTGTCGCAGGACACTGAATTCACAGAGCAGTTTGCAATGTGGCTGGATTTGATCTGGGCCGAAGGCTGCCGTGCGGCCCTGGCGCGTTACCTGGCGGGATAACGGCCAAGGCGCTATTGGATAGTGGTTACACCAGGCTGGGCAGCCACAAGACGATTGCGGGAAATGCCACCAGCAGTGTGATCGTCACGGCGTCCGCGATGAAGAACGGCGTAACACCCCGGAACACGTCCTGCACCGATAAATCTTCGTGTACAGCCGAGACCACGAAACAGTTCAGGCCGATCGGGGGGGTAATCAGGCAAAATTCGGCCATTTTCACCACCAGGATTCCGAACCAGATCGCGCACATCGGGCCCGACATGCCGAACGTGCTGTCCGCTGCGGACACAAATTCCCCCCCATTCAACGCCATGACCGCCGGATAGACAACCGGCAGGGTCAACAAAAGCATGCCAATCGCATCCATGAACATGCCCAGCACCGCATAGGCCAGAAGAATACAGATCAGGATCAGCAGCGGTGCCATATCCAGCGCGTTGATCCAATCGGAAAAGGCCTCTGGCAGCCCCGCAAACCCCAAAAACCGCACATAGACCAGCACGCCCCAGATGATCGTGAAAATCATGATCGTCAGTTTGGCGGTCTCAATCAGGGCCTCGCGCAATTGGGCCCGGCGCATGCCCCGGATTAATGCCATCAAAAAAACGACGAACGCGCCCACGGCCCCGCCTTCTGTTGGTGTACCCCAGGCATCCCCGAACGGATTGTAGACAAAAAAGATGATAATCACCACAACCGCAACAATGGGCAGGGCAGGGGGCAGC
>JACOMT010000218.1:1240-4511 GCA_014623385.1 Paracoccaceae bacterium | reverse complement strand
TCGCATAGATCACCAAAATGGCCGAGGGCGGTATCAGGCTGGCCAAGGTACCGCCGGCGGCCACAACCCCGGCGGCAAATTGTTTATTATAACCGATCCTCAGCATTTCGGGGATGGCGAGCCGGGCAAACACCGCTGCAGTGGCCACAGAGGCCCCGGACACGGCTGCAAACCCGGCGGTGGCAAAGACGGTGGATACGGCCAAACCGCCCGGGACCCAGCCTATCCAGCGCTTTGCCGCCTCAAACAGCGCCTGGGTCAGCCTGGCGTAATAGGCAAGATAGCCAATCAGAATAAAGGCCGGAATCAGGCTGAGCGCATGGGCCGATACCTTGGAATGGGGCACCGAACCGGCCAGTTTCGCGCTGATTGCCAATGCGTTCCCAAACCGTTCCGGGTCATAACCAAACCCGTGCCAGCGCAGCCAGACAAGGCCCACAAAACCGGCAATAGCCGCGGCAAATGCCACGCGCATGCCCAAAACCACCATCACCAGCATGCCGCCTGTGACCCAGAGGCCGATATCGGAATGCGTCATCTGTCGGCCCCTTCCAATCGGGATGCCTCGGCCTGTGCCTGTTCCGTGGCGGATTGGGCCAGCGGCACGCCAACAGGGCGATCAAGCCCGAGAACCAGGGCGCGGCCATAACCCCAGATTTGCAGAACCGCGCGCAGACACAGCACCCCGAATGCTATCGGCACGACCAGTTTGGACGGCCAGACGGGCAGCGAAATATCAATGGAACTGTCCCGCGAACACAGCGGGCGGGCACAGTCAAAGGACCGGTCAAAATGGCTCCATGCGCCCCAGGCCAATGCCAGCATCAGCAAAAGGATCAGCACCGCCATCACCAGCTCAATGCACCACAAAACGCGCCCCGAAAGCTGTCCGATCAGGATGTCCATGCGGATATGGGCCCCTTCGCGCTGGACATGGGAAATGCCCAGAATCGCGATAAACGGCAGCGCCGCTTCGATCATATCCACATAGCCGAGCAGGGGGCGTTCAAAAAATTCGCGCCCTACAACGGACCAGACCGCCAGAAACATCAGGGAAATCGTGGCAAGACCAGAAACAAGGGCAAGCGTGCGTTCAACCGGCAGCAATAGCCGATCAAACCGCGAAAGCGTGCTGGAATCCCGCAAGACAGTAGAAGAGAAAGCCATAGGTGTCTTTGTGACAAGGCGGCAGGGCGGGGCGACAAGGGGGTCCCTTACGGGGCCTCTGCCGTTTGTTAGGAGCCCGGCGCGCGATGCGCATGCAGCGTTTCGATGACCAGATCATACAGCTCCTGACCCGGCAGGCCCTGGGCCTCCATATCCGCAATCCACTGGTCCCGAATGGGCGTCGCGGCGATTTCGTGGAACTGATCGATGACTGCATCGTCCAGCACAACCTTTTCAACGCCCCGTTCTTCCAGAATCGCGTCCCACCGTTCAAGCAGCGCGCCATAGTTTTCCAGATAATGCGCAATGGCCTCATCCACTGAACTGTCCAGCGCTTCGCGATGCGCCGCACTCAGGCTGTCATAGGCGTCGATGTTCACCACAACCGGACAGTTCAAGGTACCGGGATTCAGGTTCGCGGTCCACCATTCGGCCTGGTTAATCGTGCCAAAGCTCAGATGCGCATGCTGGGCAAAGGCCACGGTATCCACCACGCCGCTTTCCATCGCCTGATAGGTTTCGGCCGCGGTCACAGAGGTCGGCACCGCCCCCACCGATTTGAGCGCATTGCCCATGCCACCGGTGGCGCGCACCCTCATGCCCTCGAAATCGGCCAACGACGTACGGGGTGCACCCGTGCCGACAATGTTGTATTGCGGCATCGGGCTGGTCATCACCAGCTTGGCATTCCACTGCGCCATTTCGTCCACGGCAGC
This sequence comes from Paracoccaceae bacterium, assembly GCA_014623385.1. Lineage (GTDB taxonomy): Bacteria > Pseudomonadota > Alphaproteobacteria > Rhodobacterales > Rhodobacteraceae > JACOMT01. The sequence continues at coordinate 2,628 of JACOMT010000218.1, read as the reverse complement.
GGGATGATTGTAGACGGCGGTTGCCACGGCAACCTCCTCTTCCAGGGTTGCCACGCCCAGGAATGGCAGCTCCAGCACGGTAATCACCCGGTTTTTGTCTCGGTGGTACCCGGCACAAAACTGGGCCATTTCAAAGGCTCCAATTGAAATACCATCCAGGTTTTCGCGGCTTTTGGACAGGCCCCCATACGAAATGTTCATGGTGAATGTGCCGCCGGTCTTTGCGTCGACCAGTTCGGCCAGTTTTTCGATATGTTCGGTAAACGCGCGGCGTTTGCCCCATACCGATACGTTCCATTCGGTTGCCATGGCTGTGCCAGCCCAGGCCATGACCAGGGCCGCAACCACAATACGGCTCGGCAATTTGTGCATGTGAACTCCTCCCGGTTGTTCGTTGTCACCGACTCAGGACACACCGGAGCGCGGATCGAGTCAAGTGAACCTCATACGGCGACGATTACGGCGACCAAAACAAGCCCAAAACACGTGTTGCGAACGAAAAAGGCGGCAAAGACGCTCCCCCCCTTTATGATACGCCGTGTGATGCATCTTTGTGATGCCCCGCCCGGTTTCGGCAATTGAATGGCACGCTACCACAAAGCGCATTGCAGCCAGCGGGCAATCCCGTCCGTTGTGAACGGATGCAGCCAATGTGCAGTACATTCTGTGGGGCAGGCGTCATAGGGGAACGTGCCGATTCGGGCGGCCATGCCTAAAGCGACACGCTGTTCAGCATCGAGAACCTGACCGGCTCGATCTTTGGTGACATGCTGATCGGGAATGAGGGTGAAAACACGTTTGAAGGGCGTGGGGGCGATGACGAGCGCGAGGGGCGCGAAGGTGCGGACACGCTGATGGGCGGCGACGGCACGGACACGGCCTAGCTACCGGAGCTCCGGACGCGGGCGTGCAGGTGAACCTGGACAAGGGGAAGGGTAAGGGCGGCGATGCACAGGGCGACGAGCTGTGGCGCATCGAGCACCTGACCGGGTCGAACCATAATGACAGGCTGACCGAGAATGACCTGAACAACCGGCTTGAGGGCGGTGACGGCGAAGACATGCTGGATGTCGGGGCGGGCAACGACACGTTCGAGGGCGGTGACGGCGCGGATGAGTTTGTGTTCACATCCGATGTCAGCCGCGATACTATCACCGATTGCAGTGGCAGTATGATTGAGAGACAAGGGGACCAAATTGATCTTACCAGCGCCAATCTCAGTCCTGATAACAGCAGTTTACCCGGACTGATATTAGGCGGCTATATCACTCAGGTGGGTACCGACATCGAGGTGAGCGTGGCCAGTAGCATTCTGACCATTGATGACTACAACATGTCAGATCTGGTAGAGGGCGACTTCCGGCCCCGGTTCGCGTCAATGTCACATC
>JACOMT010000218.1:0-1043 GCA_014623385.1 Paracoccaceae bacterium | reverse complement strand
CGAACCCTCCCGGTCCCATGGGCGGCCCGGGGCCATCACCATCAAGGCACCCCACCATTCAGCACCCGGCCCCGGGTCAGTGGTCCCGGACCGACACAAGCACCCCAATGAACCGGGCGCGCTGTACGTCAGACAGCCAACACGCCCGATGGCGCAATGGCACACGAAATCTGCCGCCCGGCATAACCCGGCATAACCCGGCATAACCCGGCATAAGGGGACATATGCGGGTGATGCCCACCGAATCCGTGGTGACGACCGTTGCCCGTTCATACCCGGCCTGTTCAGTTCATACTCGGGCAGTTTAATACCCGGACGTGAACCGGTGTTCGCGGTACCGCCTCAAAGGCACGGGGGACCACCCCAAAGACACCAAAAATCACCAAAAACCGACGAATGGCCCGTCTCGCCAATGGTTTGCGGTCCGGCCCGCAATATCCCCCGCCGTATCCCGCCTGCGCATGAATAACGAACGCATCAATACCGGGGCTGGTACCCGACAGATGGTGCTGCTGGAGAGAATTGAACTCTCGACCTCTCCCTTACCAAGGGAGTGCTCTGCCGCTGAGCTACAGCAGCCCCGTACCTGTGCTGACTAGCCTCAATCCCGGGACGACACAAGCACCTTTTCCCTGCGGACAGGCGATATTTTGCGCCCGTGTTTTGCGCTCGCGGCCAGAACGCGGCAAAACGCGATATTCCGGTGGACCATGGTCCCATGCCCGGGTAAACATGCGGGGCAACATGACAGGCAATGAACAGCGACCCCCGCAGGCACGCGCCAAACCCGGCCCTGAACCCGACCGCAAGGACCGGCTCAAGGCCGCGCTCAAGGCGAATTTGGCGCGGCGCAAGGCTTCTAAGCGCGCCAAGGCCGAAGGACAGGCCCGAGAGCCAGCCCCAAAGCCCCAGCCGGCCAAGGCAAACAAGGCGACCCAAGAAACCGATGCCAATGGATAAAATCATAATCACCGGCGGCAGGCCCTTGCAGGGCGCAATTCCCATTGCTGGGGCCAAGAATGCGTGCTTGACGCTTATGCCCG
>JACOMT010000217.1 GCA_014623385.1 Paracoccaceae bacterium | reverse complement strand
GCCGGGGTCATGTACACGCCGATCAACTCTCCCAACTATCACATGGGCATGGATTTCCTTGTGCTCAGTTTTGTGGTGGTGGTTGTGGGCGGTATGGGCTCGCTGGCCGGTGCGGTGCTTGCGGGTTTTGTCCTGGGTATCCTGGAAAGTTTTGCATCGATGGGTGCCGTCCTGGAGGTGTTGCCCGGCCTAAACCAAATCATCATCTATCTTGTCGCCATCGTCATTTTGTTGACCCGCCCAAGGGGCCTGATGGGTCGCAAGGGCGTGATGGAGGAATAAACCATGCTTGGATTGAATGCCAAGGATACCCGTCTGCTCTTGATTGTGGGTCTGTTGGTTTTGCTGGCTCCATTCATCCTGAATCCCTTTCCCGAAGGCTCTTCCATGGCACAGTTCAACGCCGGGTATCCGGATCTGATGCAGCGCTTTGTGATTTTTGGGATATTTGCGATCGGGTTCAACATCCTCTTTGGATTGACCGGCTATCTGTCCTTTGGCCACGCTGCCTTCCTGGGTGTGGGCAGCTATGCGGCGATCTGGATGATGAAGCTGCTAACGATGAACGTGATCCCGGCGATTATTCTGTCGGTGATCCTTGCGGGGTTCTTCAGCCTGCTGGTCGGGTGGATCTCGCTGCGCCGTTCGGGCATTTACTTTTCTATTCTGACGCTGGCCTTTGCCCAGATGTCCTATTCATTGGCCTATTCGGTGCTGACACCGATCACAGGCGGCGAAACAGGTCTTCAGCCCAAGCTGAATGATCCCCGCATTCTGGATGGCCCCCTGGCCGAGGGCGCGACGCCCAAGGCCACCCTCTTTGGTCTGGAAATGGGCGCAAGCCATGAAATGGCCATTGGTGGTTGGCTGTTTACATTTAACGCAGGCTATTACATCGTCGGTATGCTGATGCTGGCCAGCTTTTACCTGGCCATCCGCATTTTCCGGTCGCCTTTTGGCATGATGCTGCGGGCGGTGAAGTCAAACCAGCAGCGGATGAACTATACCGGCCTGGATTCCAGGCCCTACACCCTGGCGGCCTTCGTCATCTCAGGCATGTATGCGGGGCTGGCGGGTGGTCTGATGGTGGCGATGGACACCCAGGCCGGGCCAGAGCGGATGTTCTGGACCGTCGGTGGCGAAGTGGTTCTGATGGCCATCCTGGGCGGTGCGGGGACGCTTGTCGGTCCGGTGCTGGGTGCGGGGATGATAAAATACATGGAAAACATCATTTCCAAGATCAACGCTAGGATCCTGCACGAATGGTTTGCCGTTCTGCCTGATGGGCTGGAGGACTTTGTGGTCAGCGTGCTGTATCCCTTTATCGGCAAGGGCTGGCACCTGACGCTGGGCCTGGTTTTCATGGCAGTTGTGATCTTTCTGCCCGGTGGCCTGGTGGAAGGCGGTCAACGCATCATGTCCTGGCTGGGGCGCAAGAAAAGGTCCGGGGTCGACACGACCGGTGCGTCCGGCAAAACCAAACCTGCCGAATGAATCAGGAAACAGAAAGATGGGAATTCTTGACGTCAAGGGTGTCAGCAAACGGTTCGGCGGTCTGCAGGCACTGGATGCTGTGAACCTGAGCGTTGCCGAATACAGCGTGCACGCAATTATCGGCCCCAACGGGGCCGGGAAATCCACCCTACTCAACTGCCTTGTCGGCAAGCTGATACCGGACACCGGCAGCGTGATGTTCGATGGCCAATCGGTTCTGGGTCGGGCCCCGTTCGAAATCAACCAGATGGGTATCAGCCGCGTATTTCAGACGCCCGAGATATTTGGCGATCTGACAGTGATGGAAAACATGATGATCCCGTGTTTTGCACAGCGGGACGGCGCGTTTGAGATGAACGCGATCCAATCGGTCTGGTCACAAAAGGACATTGTCGAACGGGCAGAACAGGTTCTGAAAGACATGAACATGGCCGACAAGCGCGACCAGAATGCCGCATCCCTGTCGCGCGGCGACAAACGCCGGTTAGAGATTGGCATGTGTCTGAGCCAGGAACCGCGTTTGTTGTTGCTGGATGAGCCCACCGCCGGCATGGCACGGGCCGACACCAACAATACCATCGACCTGCTGAAACAGATCAATGGTGAACGTGATATCACCATCGCGATCATCGAACACGATATGCATGTGGTGTTCAGCCTGGCCGAATGGATCACGGTTCTGGCACAAGGTACTCCGCTGGTCGAAGACACGCCCGAAAATATCAAGGGCAACCCCAAGGTACGCGAAGCGTATCTGGGTGAACACGCCTGACAGACGCGGACGCGCCCCGGGACGAGAAGGATACAGGATGATCGTAAAACCCGATTTTTCCAAAGGCATTAGCCACGCCCAGACCGCACATGCCTTTCTGTCGGTCTGGGACATGCATGCCTATTATGGCGAAAGCTATATCGTTCAGGGAATCGGCTTTAACCTCCACGAAGGGGAAATACTGGCCCTGCTGGGCCGGAATGGCGCGGGGAAAACATCCACTCTGCGCTCGATCGCCCGCATCGGCTCGCCGCTGGTGACCCATGGTGAGATCTGGCTGGACCACCAACCGCTGCACAACATGGCCAGTCACGAGGCGGCCGCCGCTGGCCTGAGCCTGGTACCCGAAGACCGCCGGATCATCCCCGGTCTGACGGTCGAGGAAAACCTGCAACTGGCCCGGCTGGCACCGCCAATTGGCTGGTCACTACAGCGTCTTTACGAACTGTTCCCCCGCCTCGGCGAACGCCGCAAGCAAGAAGGCGTGACCCTTTCAGGGGGCGAACAGCAGATGCTGTCGATCGCCCGCGCGCTGGCCCGTGACATCAAGGTACTGTTGCTGGACGAACCCTACGAAGGACTGGCACCGGTGATTGTGGATGAGATCGAAAAGACACTCATTCACATCAAGGAACAAGGCATGACAACAATCATTGTAGAGCAAAACGCCGTCCGCGCCCTGCAACTGGCGGACCGGGCGATCATTCTAGATACGGGCGGGATCGTGTTCGATGGCTCGGCAGACGAAGTTTTGGACAACGCCGAACTGCGCACCGAGTACCTCGCCATCTGATCCAGATAGGCACGCAGGGCTGATCGGTTTTCAGGTTACCAGCGTTGGTTTTTGGCATATCGTTCGAGGTTCTATAGAAATTCAGGCCGTTTGAAATCTCGCATCCGGTCCAATGCTGCGGGTGCTGCCGCCTTGGCGGCACGGGCCACCACCTCTTTCCCCCGTCCGCATAGGGATGTCCGGCCGCTACCGCCTGCCACATTTTCTGCACCGGTTCTGACGGCATACCATCCGCACCGCCCCGCCGTTCCGGGTTCGGGGGGTGTAAGAAAGTCCCCCTCTGTCAGAAGGGAGGTATCTACCGGCTAGGCACGTGAGTGTCAGGGTGCCATTGCGCAAGATCACGGTGTATTGGTGCCACTCGCGATGATGGTAAGGTCAGCAACGGCTGCGTCTGTGGTGCGGAGGTCGATGGCGATCAATGCCATCCTCTAAATCGGTGACGATATCGCCGTCAATGATGTCAAGGCCGCGGTTCCGGCGGAGCGTGTCTGCCTCTATGCCACCGGTGAGGGCGTCGTGACCTGTGCCGCCCTCGAGCCGGTTGTCATTGGCACTGTCGGTCAGGTCATCGCCGTGGGCCGGACCGACGATTTTGATCAGGTCGGCGACCCATTGTCGTTGGGCATGTCATAGACGTCTGGGCGTAGATGATGATTTGGTCGTCAACGGTATTGGCCACTACGCTGACTCGTGTCGTCGAAGGGGGTAGGTGAGCGCGCGGTCAGCGACACCTGCGTTGTGCATATCGACGATGTGGCCGGTGGGCGGCACATAGAAGTGCTGCGCGTAGACACCGGGGCCGGACCTGTCCTGTTTAGGGGATCTCATATGAAGACAAAGCCATCATCGGACAGCATCGTCACCGACGGGTTGCACTGGTCACGGCTCGTCTGCGTATTGACGCGGGTTCGGATTGTGGTGATGGTCACTGTCGCGCCACACATCATCTAAAATCGACCACAGGCACGGCTCAGGCGGATGCATGTGGATGGCCGGGGGGTGTCGCGACAGCGTGTCCGCCCGTACAGGTCATCCGGGCCCGCACGGGAACTTGCAAAGGGGCACGTTGCTGGTCCCTGGCCAATACAGAATTTCACGGCCACCCCGAAGGTTAGGATCTGTGTAGCCCGCCCCGCCGCATTTCCTGCGGTGGTGCCAACGGCATCACCTCCGCGCACTCGCCCCACCGTTCAGGGGGGAGGGATTGTCGCCCAGGTTTGTCGCGGTCATCCGCCCGGCGGGCCGTGATTGGCCGAGCCATCGGCAGTCAACGGTTATTCGCATCGGCGGCCCCTTCCTGCGGCACGGGCCGGACGGGCGGCCCCGAAGGAGTTCGGTTTACGTGCAGGCCAGAAGGGACCCGTTTTCGCTGGCGATACCCCCCACTGCCCGCCCTGGGATGGTTCGGGCTGTTCGACCCGTCTCTGGTGCCGGTTCGCGCCCGTCATGCCCGTCAGGGCAGGCCGCGCGAATCTATCCCGCAGATAAGTAGTTCCTGCACCCGGGACGTGGGGTTGCGTTCTGTTCGCCCTCCGTGGTTCCTCGAATCCAGGAATACCTTTGAATACTTGACCGTTCGGTGCGTTCACCTGTCTTGCCGCATCGCCCTTGGCCTGGCCGAATCGACGGACCGAAACGGGGAGGGCACATACGTCCGCCTGAACCCGTTTTGTCCGCTAGTGCGATGCCGGAGCGCGGGGAGTGCACATCCAAGATGCACCCTCAGCAGCCCCCGGAGCCGCGTAAGCAGGGGGCGACCCGAAACGCGGTGGGGTGCCTGCCGCCGCCTAGCAAATAACGGTTTGCTTCGGACCGTTTCAACGACCATAGGACATGCACGATGATCAACAAGAGCCGCAAGGGGACCGCCTGTTATGCCGACCGTGGCAGTTGCCGCAGGGTTGTGGGGGACTGCGTTCTGGTGGTGTACCGCGTTTTGGTCCTTGGTCCGCAAAGACCCCACAGGGCGCGTGTCCTGTGGTCATGTCTCATGTCAGTCGTGGCACAGGCCGAACCGCAAAGGCGCGCATGATGTTTCAGTGTTTTGCGCCCTGGGTAAGCGTCCCGTGGTGTCACAGCGCATCAGGCGTTATCCGGCCCAAACAGCCAGCCCCCTGGCGCATTGTGGTTGATTTCCGCCAAAGGCTGGCTATAGTTTGGGGATTTTGACAGGGTTCGCCAATTGCGAAATCGAGACCGCCAGCCACCCCGCCGACGCGGCACCGGCATGGACCCCAACCCCTGGTGCATCAGCGCCGTCATCGGGTGCTCCGGGCGCATGGCAGCATAGCGATCCAGCAATTTTTTCAAGTCCGCGCGCGTGTCGCGTTCTGCGTGCAGGCTCAGCGCCCAGTCCAGAAAAATGCTGCGACATTCGGCATCGGTAATCCCGTCGACCAGATAGGCTTCTTCAATCAACCCTTTGGGATCCTCATCTGAACCATTGTTCATGTCGCCCCCTATGATCGATCCAGTGCCGCCGAAATGATTCTATCCGTCTGGATATATTGTGTTTCCAATTCGGTTTCCAATCCGGCGATATCGGCGATCCCGGTCGCCCGGCACAAAAAGGCCGCCGCCGCATCTCCCCCGGGCCGCTCGGTCGCACCAGCCCGCCCTGAAATCAGCCGCAGCGCAGCCTGTGCCGACCAAAAAAGCGTGTAGCTGTCGCATAGGTCGCGCGCCTCTGCCGTTGACACGACACCCACCGTGGCCGCATCCATCAGCCCCGCTGTGATGCTGGGCACCGCCTGACGGCCCAGCAGGGCACCGGTCTGGGCCAGCAATTCGGTATCCAGCATGCGGCCCGTGCCAGTTTTGATGTCCCATAGTCCGCCAGGTACCTTGGCCGTGCGCAGCCGCGCACGCATCTCGCGTACATGGGTCAGCACATCATCCCGGTCGCGGGGCCGTGCCAAAATCTCTTTGCGAAACGCCGTGATATTGCGGGTCAGCCTGTCCGGCCCGACAATAACCCGCGCGCGGGTCAGGGCCAGATGTTCCCATAACCAGGCTTCATCGCGCTGATAACAACAAAAGGCTGGCCAGCTGGTGGCAACGGGTCCCTGATTGCCCGACGGACGCAGCCGCATATCAACCTCGTACAACCGTCCCTTGGCCGTCGGGGCAGTCAGCGCGGTGATCAGTGCCTTGGTTAATCGCGCATAGTAAGCCCGCACGGCAAGGGGACGTGGCCCCATGGACATATCCACCGCCGCACCGTCATAAATCACGATCACGTCCAGATCCGATTGCGCCATCAGCCGCTGCGCGCCCAGCGAGCCCATGCCCAATATGGCTGCCCCGCAACCGGGCGGCGGACCATGGCGGCGGGAAAATTCGGCCTGAACAACCGGCCACAGCGCCCCTATGACGGCATCCGCCAGATCTGCATATTGCGTACCCGCTTCGACGGACGGGACCAGCCCGCGCAAATAATGCACACCGATGCGGAAATGCCATTCGCGAGTCCAAACCCGGGCAGCATCCAATCGACGTTCATAATCCTCTTCCGCTGCCAGCACATCGCGCAGGTCCTGTTGCAAGGCCGCCTGCCCGGGCCAGGGCGCAAAAAATTGTCCGCAGATCACCGCATCCAGCACAGCGGCATTGCGGGCCAGATAGGCCGCCAAAACCGGTGATGTGCCCACCACATCGATCAGCAAATCAAAAAGCTGTGGATTGGCCTCGAACAGCGAAAAGAGCTGCACCCCGGCGGGCAACCCGGCGAAAAAACCGTCCAGCGCGACCAAAGCCTCATCCGGTTTTGCCACACGAGACAGGCGCGCCATCAGCTCGGGCTGAAAGCGTTGAAAAATCCGCTGGGCGCGCGCCGACCGAAAAGCCGGATAGTGGTGCCAGCGCCGGGTTAACGAAGGATCGATGGCCATGCGGTGGACGGTGTTCAGACGGTCCGCCAATTCCGATTGAAACGCCTCTGGTGCCATATCCATAAGACAAGCCACCCGCGCGAGCCCTTCGGATGATCCCGGCACCTTATGGGTCTGGACGTCATGCACCATCTGGATTCGGTGCTCGATCTCGCGCAGCCGCCCGTAGTGGTCGGTCAGCGCCTCTGCCGCCTGTGCAGAAAACCACCCCTTTTGCGCCAGCATGGCCAGTGCGGGAACAGTGCCCGGAACCCGCAAATCCGCGTCTCGCCCCCCAGCGATCAATTGGCGTGTCTGGGCAAAAAGCTCAATCTCGCGGATCCCACCGCGCCCGAGTTTCACGTCATGCCCCGGTACCGATACCGGCCCATAGGTACCATTGCTGTCGCGAATGCGCAGCCGAATATCATGGGCGTCCTGGATCGCCGCATAATCCAGATGGCGGCGCCAGATAAAGGGGCGCAAGCCCTTTAAAAACCGGTCCCCGGTGGCCAAATCCCCCGCCGCCGGGCGGGCCTTGATAAATGCCGCGCGTTCCCAGGTGCGTCCAACGCTTTCATAATATCGCTCTGCCGCTGCCATCCCGATACATATGGGCGTAACAGATGGGTCAGGGCGCAGCCGCAAATCGGTGCGGAACACATAGCCATCGGCGGTGCGATCACTGAGCAATGTGTTCATCCCCTGGGTCAGCCGCACAAACGCCTGCCGCATCTCGGAATAGCGTTCGGGGGGATAGCGCCGTTCGTCAAACAGGCAGATGAGGTCGATATCAGACGAATAATTGAGCTCATCCGCACCCATTTTGCCCATGGCCATGATCACATAGCCCCCCGCCGCCGGGTCGTCCGGGTCGTCGCCGGAATCGGGCAACCTTTTGCGCTGAACGGCGTTTTGAAACCCAACACGAACCGCCGCAGCACAGGCGGCATCGGCAAGCCGCGTCAACGTGCCCGTGACCTGTTCCAGAGACCAGGCCCCCGACAGATCGGCCAAAGCCGCCAACAAGGCCACACGCCGTTTCACCCGTCGAAGGCCGATGGAAACCTCGTCTGCCATAAATATCGCCGTCTGGGCGATTTCTGCGTCTAACGCGCCCTCGGGATCTTGCAGCGCGGCGGGCAGCCAATGCGCCTCTTGTACAATCAGTTTGGCCAAATAAGGACTGGACCCCGCCGTCCCGACGATCAGGGGGGCCAACGCCGTTGGCAGCGTCGGCAGCTGCGCCAGGACAGCCTGCCCGGTGTCCCGGTTAAACGGGCGCGGCGCGCGTGTCTGTCTAAGCAAAATCGCCATGGGTCGCATCGTGGTCCACCCAAAGGCACAGGTCAATGGGGTGCATCAGGCTTTCCATTCCAAATTAGGCCCCCTACCCGAATTTTTTGCGATTTTTTCTTATATATGGCTATGAGAATTTTCCTCCCGGAATGAGAATGAAAAGTCAACTACCGCCTGTTCCACAGTCTTTTAAGGAGGGCGATCAGGAAGAACCCTTCAAACTTCCTGTCGGCCAATTGTGGCTAAGGCACACTGGAGACAAAGCTCCTGGCCACATCAAATGTATGTGCCAAACGGGCACAAACGATAACCCACATTCCCCATTATGTGGCTATCTGGTGCAGGTTGTCATAAGTTGTCATAAATGGTTATAGGTGGTCCGGAATTTGTACTGTGGTTGCAGAAGCCGCGGCCTTTGTTAGTTCGGGCGTTGGAATTCACGGCAATAATTCCAAGATCTCTGCGTGAGCGCGTGATGTTCGGTGGGAGTTTCGATTGGGCCATTCTGTCCAGTCCACTGGCCTTACAGCGGGTAAAGCGGTTTGGGTGGTCTGGTTATGCGGTTTCCGGTGTTTGCCGGTTGAGAGGCGGTACCACGCAGGTTTTGCCCGATTACCACCGTCACCAGCTGGGCGTTTTGTTTTGGCCCGCCCGAACTATCGGGCGCGGTGCAGGCCAAAGCATTGCTCAATCCCTCAAGCGGCCGGTTGGAGATCAGCATGCCCCCGCGTGTTCCCCGGGCACGCAGGGGTCGATGACGGGCGGGCCGTTCGCATGATCCCGTCACGGTGGCGACCGCGCAGGGCATCCCCCGGTTGACCTGGCTGGCAC
>JACOMT010000216.1 GCA_014623385.1 Paracoccaceae bacterium | reverse complement strand
GAGCGCGAATCAGATTATGACCGCCAATCTGGCCGGGGGGTCACGCAAAACTGGATCATGAACGCAGATGGCAACCACAAACAGCCCGATGCCCGATTGCTAAAGGTCTTTCATGGAAAAACCTTTGCTGTCAGGGCGTTGGGTCCGCCGTGAATTGGAATTGGATGTTCCGCAGCTGACGTATGCGGGTAGCTGAAGCGCCAACAAGGCCAGCATCTTAATTGACCGCCCCCCCGCCATGGCGCATGTTGTTCAAAATGATCAGAGGCTGCGTGACTCCCCTGTCAGAAATATCATCAGACCCTTGGGGCCCCTTTGCGCATGTGCCGTTTAGAAATCCGGACACGCGCGTGCTGTCGCGCGTTGGTGTGATCGATGTCGGATCGAATTCGGTGCGAATGGTGATGTTTGATGGTGCGGCCCGCGCGCCAACCTACTTTTTCAATGAAAAAGTGATGTGTGGACTGGGTGCGGGACTGGCAGATACCGGGGTTTTGAACCCCAAGGGACGCCGCCGTGCGCTCGCCGCCCTGCATCGATTTCAGACACTGGCCCAAGGCATGGATGCCCCGCCGTTGACCGCCGTGGCCACGGCAGCAGTGCGCGATGCTAGGGATGGCCCGGATTTTGTCGCCGAGGTCCTGGAAAAAACGGGCATGCAGATTCACGTCATCAATGGCCATGAAGAGGCACGGCTGTCCGCACAGGGTGTACTGCTGGGTTGGCCCGGCAGCTATGGGTTGGTCTGTGACATTGGCGGGTTGTCGATGGAACTAGCTGAAATATCGGGTGGTGCTGTAGGCAAGCGGCTGACCTCGTCTTTGGGTCCGCTGAAACTGAAAACCATTGACGGCGGACGGAAAGAGCGTCGGGCCCATATCCGCACCGTGATGCATGATTTGCGTGAACAGATGGGTGACCAGCGCGACCGCCTGTTTCTGGTCGGGGGCAGCTGGCGTGCCATTGCCCGCATTGATATGGAGCGGCGCAAATATCCGATGCATGTGCTGCACGAATACAGGATGTCCGTCGAAGACGTGCTCGCCACGGCCAAATATATCGACCACAGTGCTTTGGATGCCCTACGGTCCGCCTGCGGTATATCTTTTTCGCGCATGGCACTGGTGCCGCTGGCAACAGAGGTTCTGACTCGGTTGGTTCGTGAATTTGAACCCAAGGACATTGCGATATCCAGCTATGGCATCCGCGAGGGCCTGCTGTATGAACAGATGCCCCAGGCACTGCGCGACCGCGACCCGCTGATCGAGGCGTGCCATTTTGCCGAGGCCAAGGATGCCCGCCTGCCCGGGTTTGGGGCCATGCTGAACAGCTTTGTCGCCCCGTTGTTCCCTGACGCCGCTCCGGCGCTCCGCCGGTTGATCAAGGCGGCTTGCCTTTTGCATGATGTCAGTTGGCGTGCGCATCCCGATTATCGCGCCGAGGTCTGCTTTGACTATGCTACCCGGGCAAATCTGGGCGGGTTGAAACATTCCGAACGGGTGTTCTTGGGCCTCGCCCTGCTGCACCGCTACAAGAAAAAGAGCGGGGGCACGCGGTTTGCACCGCTCTTTGATATGTTGAGCGATGCAGATCAAAAAGAGGCGGAAATTCTGGGCAAGGCCATGCGGTTCGGCGCGATGCTATGGATGCGACAGGATGCGCAGATGGCACGGCTTGATTGGAACCCGGTTGAACATGCGCTGGTGCTGCACCTCACCCCCGAAGCAGAACCGTTATATGGTGAGATTGCCGACGCCCGGTTTAAATCCCTCGTCGCTGCCCTGAAGGCTTCCGGCACAGTTCGGATCGTTCCCGGTACGCCAGAGCCGCAGGATGTCGCAATCTAGAACCGTCATATGCCTATGGCAGTCGGCCCATCCCCGGGATTTAACGGTGTTTCTTGCTCGGGTGGCGTGGGCTTCCTGCGCATGATGATGTCGCCATTCGGCAGCATCGTCGGCGGCTCATATGTCGTCCAGTCCTGCACATGATCAAACAATTCGGTCAAGGTTGGCCCCATTTCTGCGAAAAAGCTCTGCATCGTCGGTCCAACCATCTCAGCCCAATTGCGAAAATCTTCCAATGCGGGACCCATTTCCGATTCGACCCCGTCAAAGAACAATTCCAGCCCCCGCTCGAGCAGCGAGGGAATATCGGGGTGCCCGTCATCCTGTGCAAAAGCCGGGCCAGCGGTGGTAAGCACAAAGGAAAGGAGGGCGCAGAAACGGTGCGTCGCTCGTTTGATTTTTGATCCCATTGATCTCGCTCCAGGTCCGAATTGATCATTATCCGACGTTTTTTGCCAGTTTTAGTGCCTCTTCGCAAACCTTGTGGGCTACCATTGTATCAGGATGATGTATCAGGATGCGTTTTACGGACCAAACCTCGCCATCCAACCCGAATAATCATCGAACGACTCGCGGCCGCCAGTGCTCCGCCAGAGACTGCCTAGATAGTCCAGTGCCATAAATCATCCAATTCCAGGTTGCAGGATAGGTGATGGAAAAACGCATCCAATCGGCAAATTCGCTGTTGAAAATAGGGCATTGCAGGACCATTTTCCAAAATGGTGCCCAAATATTTTCAGGAGGTTTTGATGTCAGCGCAGGTCATCGAAAAGTTTTTCAAGCACGAGGCCGCTGGTGGTATCCTTTTGATGATTGCGGCCATTGCGGCGATGATCGTTGCAAATTCCGGTCTCGCCCCACTGTATAATTCATTGCTGAACGCGAACCTGTCCGTTTTGGTCAATGGTCAAGGTCTGGAAAAACCCGCCATCCTGTGGATCAACGACGGTTTGATGGCGATTTTTTTCTTTCTGATCGGGCTCGAGCTGAAGCGTGAGTTGTTGGAGGGCAAGCTGAAAAACCCGCGCGATGTGGCACTGCCCGGCGTGGCTGCCGTGGGTGGAATGATATTTCCGGCGATAATCTTTGCGTATTTTAACTGGGGGTTGCCATCGATCAGGGGCTGGGCGATTCCAGCGGCTACCGATATCGCCTTTGCCTTGGGCATTCTGGCCTTGGTCGGCAGCCGCGCGCCAACCTCGCTAAAGGTTTTTCTGCTGACGCTGGCAATCCTCGACGATCTGGGCGCGATACTGATCATTGCGCTGTTTTACACGGCAGATCTAAAAATCAACTATTTACTTACCGCAATGATTCCGCTGGCAGGGCTGATTGCGTTGAACCTGGGCAGGGCTCACCGCATGGCACCTGCGCTTCTGTTGGGTGCGATCATGTGGTTCTTTGTTCTGAAATCTGGCGTGCACGCAACACTGGCCGGTGTGGTCACTGCTTTTTGTATCCCGCTGACGGATCGCTGGGGCAAAAGCCCGCTGCATTCGCTGGAACATGGGTTGA
>JACOMT010000215.1:5020-8388 GCA_014623385.1 Paracoccaceae bacterium | reverse complement strand
GGTGCCGAGGTGATAAATTTCGGATTGCTCAATCGCTCGCGCAAACCGCCCAATTCCTTGGAGAGCTTACCCAACGCCTTTTCAAGGCGTGCCTTTTCTTCGGCGATATCGCTGATATTCGCTAGCGGTAGGCCAAAACTTGCACCTTCCGCCGGAATCGAAATTGTCCCTTTGGGAAAAATGTCAGCCTGCGTCAAATCCTCAATCCGGGCGAGATGTTTGATCAGAGTGGCATTCCGGTCCCACGCCGCTTGCCCCGCCGCGTCAATTGAAGACATGAGCATCGGCATGTAACGCCCCGCAGGCACATGCATTTGTGCCCGGACCGAGCGCGTGTTTTCAATCAGCGCGATGACCCAGCTCATCTCTTTATCCGCAGGGCTATCCACAAGCTCCAAACCGTATTCTGGCCAATCCGCATGGATCAACATCTTTGCCCGCGTTCCAGAAATGCCCCAAAGCTCTTCGGTGATGAAGGGCATGATCGGATGCAACAGGATCAGGCACTGATCCAGCACCCATTTCATGGTTTGCCGGGTTTCCAGCACGATATCGGCATCAGCACCCTGCATCAGCGGTTTGGAAAACTCCAGATACCAGTCGCAAACCTTACCCCAGATAAAGGCATAAAGCGCGTTGGCAGCATCATTAAAGCGATAAGCCTCAAATGCTACGTCAACTTCGACACGAACTTTGGCGGTTTCACCCAGTATCCACTTATTCAACATCTGTTGAGGTGTCGGAATTCCATCCACAGCAGCTGTGGAAAAAACCCTGTTTATCTCGGCAAATCGCATCGCGTTCCAGAGTTTGGTACCAAAATTCCGATAGCCCGCAATACGTTGCATGTCGAGCTTCAACACACCGCCCAAGGCCGCAATCGCGGCTGAGGAAAACCGCAATGCATCCGCGCCGTATTCATCGATGATCTTCAACGGATCGATGACATTGCCCAGGGATTTCGACATCTTTTTGCCCTTGATATCGCGGACGAGGCTATGCAGGTAAACTGTGTAGAACGGAATTTTGTCTACAACAGCCAATTGCATCATCATCATCCGCGCAACCCAGAAGAACAGGATATCCTGACCGGTGACGAGCGTACTGGTCGGGAAAAATTTTCTGAGTTCATCGGTCTCTTCAGGCCAACCGAGCGTGCCGATGGGCCAGAGGCCAGATGAGAACCAGGTGTCTAGGACATCCGGGTCCCGCCACATTGGATAGACGAAGGACGTCAAATTTCCGTCATTTTTCCATGAGGCGATTTGGTTTGCGAGTATGGTCAGTGCTTCTTCGCGATTGGCGACTTCCACAATTTGCAGAGAATTAAACGGCGACACGGGTGATCCCGACACGTAGTTTTTGATGGCCCGAGCGGCGTTCTGAAACGTATCGGAGCATTCAACCAGCAAAAGTGGTTCGGCCAACGCCTTTGAAAGATGTTCAATGTCGAAATTTAAATCCGTCCAAGACGTGCCTTCGGTAAGATTGCCGCCAAGGTTGAAACCATACCACACCGGGATCTGATGTCCCCACCACAGCTGGCGGGAAATACACCATGGCTCAATGTTCTCCAGCCAATGTTGATAAGTCTTCTTGCCACTTTCCGGCAGGATTGTGACCGTCCCATCCTGCACAGCAGCCAGTGCCGGGCCCACAATTTTGCTGGTGTTGACAAACCATTGATCTGTCAGCATAGGCTCAATAACAACTTTGGATCTGTCACCAAAGGGCTGCATGATTGGTTTTTTTTCCACGAATGGTATCTGGTGAGACCTTGGGTCTTCTCCCGGGGCGGGGGCGCTTCCGTCTTGGGCTTGATTTGGGACATCCAACATCACTGCCAGCCCCTCGGCCGTGATATCGGCGACAACCCTTTTGCGGGCCTCGAACCGGTCGAGACCTCGATACTCGTCCGGAACCAGATTCATGGTCGCGATCATTGCCTCGTCAAAATCCACCTCGCCAGTCGCAATTTTCTGGGCGATTTCGGCCTCTTCGGCATAGGGTTTGCCATCTGACCGCATCGCACCTTTGGTGTCCATCAACGAATACATCGGAATACCGCCGCGTTTGGCGACCGCGTAGTCGTTGAAGTCATGCGCGCCTGTGATCTTCACCGCGCCAGAGCCAAAATCGGGGTCAGGGTAACCATCTGTGATGATCGGGATCAGACGGCGGTGTTCCTGCGGACCAACCGGGATCTCACAAAGCTTCCCGATGATCGGCGCGTAGCGCTCATCTGACGGGTGAACCGCAACGGCACCGTCCCCCAACATCGTCTCGGGCCGGGTGGTTGCGATGGAAATGTAATTTCGTTCTTCTTCCAGCGTGATGTTTCCGTCCGCGTCTTTTTCGACATACTTATAGGTCTCACCGTCGGCGAGCAGGTATTTGAAGTGCCACATATAACCGACGATCTTGATATTCTCCACTTCAAGATCGGAAATCGCCGTTTCAAAATGCGGGTCCCAGTTCACAAGCCGCTTGCCGCGATAGATGAGCCCCTTGTTGTAAAGGTCAACAAAGGCTTTGATAACGGCATCGTGGAAATTGCCGCCCTCGCCCGCAGGCGCGCCGGGCGCGCCGGACATCGTGAAGGCATTGCGCGACCAATCGCAGGAGGCACCGAGCCGTTTCAATTGATTGATAATCGTGTCACCGCTCTCGCCTTTCCATTCCCAAACCTTATCCAGAAAGGCGGCACGCCCCATTTCAGTACGTGACGCCTGCTGGGTTTTGTCCAGCTTGCGTTCCACCACCATTTGGGTTGCGATACCCGCATGGTCCTGACCGGGCTGCCATAGCGTGTCAAAGCCGCGCATCCGGTGCCAGCGGATCAGAATGTCCTGCAGTGTATTGTTAAAAGCATGTCCCATATGCAGGGAACCGGTTACGTTCGGTGGCGGGGCCATAATGCAATAAGTCTCGGTCCGCTTGGCATTTGCCCCAGCGGCAAAACATCCGGCCTCTTCCCAGGCTGCATAAATCCGGCTTTCCGCCGCCGCCGCGTCAAAGGTTTTTTCCATCGCCATGGTTCAAGCCCCCATATCATCCACATGCATCTAGAGATGTACGTGCAGAAGGGAAAGGCGGCAAAAGGGATTTCTTTGTCTCAAAAGGACCTGCTGTCTCACCGATGGGGTTTGGGTATTTGAAAAGGCCAAGGCCTCTGCATAATTTAGCGGATTGCGGACAAACCGTCAACCCGGTATGCTCTTTCGAGGCGTTCAGGAGTGGTTTGATGGATCTGTTGTTGCGCAAAGCAGCGGTTCGGATCGGCGTAGACGACGTTCTGAGCAAGATTGATGCCCTGATGGACTGGCGGTGGTTTTCGCCGACATGCAAGCGTGCTTTGGGGTGCTCCG
>JACOMT010000215.1:0-5012 GCA_014623385.1 Paracoccaceae bacterium | reverse complement strand
CTTTGGGGTGCTCCGGGATCGGGCCTCGGGGTTATGATCCGCTGGTCCACTTCAACTGTCTGCCGATCAGGCAGTGGCACGAACCCCGCGAAAAGCGCGGACGGGTATTGGCCGACAGAGACTGTGCCAGCAGGGCCAACCGGGATGCCCTGCGTGACAGGAACATAAACGCCGGTTCCGCCGCCGGTCAACGTGCGGGATTCGGGGATGGCGGTGGTATCACCCTGGCCGTGCTGGTCTGCACCCTGTTTCTGTGCGGCCCCGCCCCCGCACAGCCGCAAGAGGCGGCGGAATTGGACATCCGTGACAGGGTGGCCGCGTTTTGGAACGACTGGATCAACATCAGGGCTCGCGATGAGGAATGCGGTTTGGCCCCGCTGCAAGATGCGGGCACGCCATCGAACGCCGGGGCCAGCGTTGAAACACCGAACATGACCGGCAGCAACCGTTCTATAGGGGATTATGCCAACTGTTACATCGTGCATGAGCGACAACCCTTTTTGCGTAAAATTAAAAAATGTGTGCACAACATTGAAGCGTATAGGAAAAAAGTGGGGGGGATATCTCCCCTAAACCCAAAATTAATGTGTGGCGGTGAAACCGTGGCCGAGGCCGTACACTTCAAGATATCGAGAAACCTGACAGGTACTCCCCCAAGGAAACGTTCTTGGTATTTTAAACAACCCCTGTATGACGTTGCTGTTGATGGGGGGACGCGATTTAAATCGCATGTGCCCCCCTCTGAACCGGTTGTACCGGCCATACCGGCTGAGCCATGGCTGGATAATAGTAGTGCTTATACTTGCCTTCCCTTAGGGAATACGTTAGCTACCGCACGTCCGGGTTCGGAATGTGCAGAGGGCGAGGCGGATGTTTTTTTTAGAGTGGGTCCCTATTCTCCCTCTAAAAAGTGCAGTGCTATTGTTATAGCTGAATCGACTGAATACTTTGTAAGGATTGTGGAAGACCCAATGGAACAAGCGTGCCATAATGTTACGATGCAGGAGGCATTGGAAGCCCTCTCATCCGGGCTGAAATTTTTGGAATTCTGGGGAGGTTCTGATGACCAATGAGCTGAACAAAGCAGAGGTGCGGGTTCTCAAAACCTTGTTTGATGATGAAAACTATGCAGCGGCATGTCATTCAGTTTCTCTTTGGGTCAATCAAATCGGCTTGCCTATCTGAAGCCTCGGGGTGGCGGTCGGGATAGACCCCAACGCGCAGGATGTAACTAGTTTGTCTTTGGCCAAGGCGCGGGTTGATTGACAAGACCTCTGCATAGCTGGAGGCTTGCGGACAAACCATCAACCCAGCCTCCTCTTGGGAGGTTTCAGGGGTGGTTTGAGGTACCTGTTTTTGCGCGATTCGTGTCGAACGCGGTTTGGATCGGCGCAGATGACGTTATGAGCAAGATTGACGCACCCAGTGGATTGGCGGCGGTGGTGTTCGCCGACATGCCAGCGTGCGTTGGGGCGTACCGGGATCGGGCCTCAGGGTTATGATCTCAGGGGTATGATCCGATGGTCCGCTTCAACTGTCTGCTGATCGGGCAGTGGCACCTTGAAGCTGGCGCGGGGGTTGAAAATTCTGTTGGATTTCATGCTGTTTTGTGGTTTCGACCTCCTTGCACCTGTGACTGATAAGACGACCCATTACCGTTTTCGCAATGTGCTGGTGAAGGGCGGTATCCACGATGATCTTCTGACCGGGGTTTGTCGTCAGATCAGGGATCACGGGGCCAAAGCGGCGATCATTGACACCACCGCCCCGGCAGCCATTTCAGTGCCGACACGCAAGCACGGTGGATCAGGAACAGCTCGAAAATATGCTGGGCTACAAGATAACATCCAACGGCTTTGCCCGCCCGGACGGGGCCCGGACTGGGAAAGTTTCATCGACAGGGTCCACAAAGGGCACCTGCGAACCGGGCCGGGAACCCCCGGGTTTGATACTATGGTCGAAGGGGCAAAAGCACAGGCGCGTACGGGCCGACAAGGCCTGTGCCAGCAAGGCCAACCGGGATGCCCCGCGCGGTCGCTACCGTGACGGGATCATGCGAACGGCCGCCCGTCATCGATCCCCCGTCATCCGCCCGTAATCGACTCCTGGATTGAGCAATGTCTATGCCACGATGAAGCACCGCGTCAGATAATTCGGGCTGGCCAGAACAAAACGCCCAACGGGCAATGGCGGCAATCGGGTAGAACAAACAGGATCACCTTCAACCTGCAAACACCGACAATCGCATAAAACCAGACCACCAAAACCGCTTTCCCCGATGTAAGATCATCGGACCGGGCAGAATGGCCAAATCGAAGCTTCAATCGAAAATCACGCTCTCACGCAGAGGTCTTTGTAGTGTACGCGCACAAGTACCTCGCCCTCTCTGGGCACAGGAATCGGGACGTTTTCCGGTGCGAAACTGCTGTCGGTTGACGCGCTGTTCGGGCGTGCGGCCAAGGTGATACGGCGCATTTCTCCGGTCATTTGGACGTTCCCCTCGGGTTAAGGATACCGTTCCCAAAGCCCATCAACCTTTACAAAGTTAAACATAACCAGATCACACGCGTCCAAGGCTTGTCAAGCGCCGCCCAGCGGATTATTTGCGCACCCTGACCCAAGAGAGCCGCAGTATGATAGGCAGTGCAAATCTCAACATTATGATAAAGGCCGCCCGCAGGGCAGGCCGGTTATTGGTGAAGGATTTTCGCGAGGTCGAAAACCTACAAGTGTCGCCCAAAGGTGCCGGGGATTTTGCATCAAAGGCCGGTAGCGCCGCCGGACAAATCCTAAAAAATGAATTGATGAAGGCGCGTCCGAATTACGGTTGGCTAGCCAAAGAGGGTGGTGGCATCCATGGCAATGATCCGACGCGCTGCTGGATTGTCGGCCCACTGGACGGGACGACCAATTTTCTACATGGTTTGCCGCATTGGGCGGTCTCGATCGCGTTGAACCACAAGGGCAGGATTATCGCTGGAGTCGTTTTTGACGCGGCCAAGGATGAAATGTTCTTTGCGGAAAAGGGCGCGGGTGCCTGGATGAATGATCAGCGGTTGCGCGTATCGGACCGGCACCGCATGATTGGATGCGTTTTTGCCACCGGTGTTCCCTTTGGCGGTCGGCCCGGACTGCCCGACAGCCTGCAGGAACAGGCTCGTCTGTTGCCCGTCTGTGCTGGTGTACGCTATTGGGGTGCTCCGGCACTGGACATGGCCTATGTCGCAGCGGGGCGCTACGAGGGCTATTGGGAACGTGACCTCAACCCCTGGGATCTGGCCGCTGGCTTGATCATTGTGCGTGAGGCGGGCGGTCTGGTTGAACCGTTGGATGAGGGCAGGGACATTGTTGACGGAAAACGTGTATTGCGCTTGTGGATGCGGTGGGTGCCCGTGGTGCAGGGTCCAGAATCGAGTTCCGCCAAGACGCAGCCAGATCGGCGTTGAAAACACCAGACCCGCGATAAACCCGCCCGCATGCGCCCAATAGGCCACGCCGCCGCCGGTTGGATCGCTGCCGACGCCGCCGACCAGTTGTATTCCAAACCACAAGCCCAGTATGACCCAAGCGGGTATCGGGAAAACCCGGATAATGATGATCAGAAACAGCAAGATGTCGATCTGCGCCCGGGGAAACAGCAACATATATCCACCCATCACTCCGGCAATTGCCCCGGATGCGCCAATCATCGGAACCGGTGAATCCGGCTCTGTCGCCACTTGAAACAGTGCCGCACCCACACCCGAGGCCAGATAAAATATCAGAAACGGAATATGGCCCATCCGGTCTTCCAGGTTATCGCCAAAAATCCACAGAAACAGCATGTTGCCTGCGATATGCATGAGCCCGGCATGCAAAAACTGGGAACTGATCAACGAAATCATGCTTTCGCCCTGGCTGATTCGTGCAGGGATCACGGCATAATCGTAGTACAGCCGTTGCATCGCCTCCGGATCATTTTCCGCAGGTTGGGTCGCCAGAAAGAACAGGATGTTCAGCGTGATCAGCGCGTAAACGACATAGGGTGTGCGTTCAGGCGGGTTATGATCGCGTATCGGAAACATAGCTCGCAAGCTGGTGGGCACTCCGGCAGGGGTCAAGGTCAAAGTTGCGCTTGCCAGCCGTATGAATATGCAAATTCTGACGTGATCCAATGGGATTTGGGACCAGCATTGCCGGGTAAAGGTTTTACGTGCGATATCGGTACTGATTATGGCGGGATGGTCGACCGCGCCTTGTGCGAATGCACGGCTGCCCCCAGACGCCACAACGCAAAGGCTGTTGGGTATTGGGATATCGGCCCCCGCGTATCTTATGATTTTGTCGGCACGGCGACGGCCTTTAACCGGTTGGGGGGCTATTGTCCGAACTATGCAGAAGGGCACTAACCAATGGGCGTTCTTCAATTTCCGTGCGGCGATTTTGACACCCCCGGCGATCAATATCAACCGCGCTTTAAGATCGTGCTTTAAGTCTGCCGCCTCGCCATATCGCGGCCTTTTGGGGTAAGATGCTGCCGCTGATGGATACCGACCGGACGGATGAGGCATGCGCTGGTGACGGTCCGGGCATTGGCTATGAACCCTTGGTGGTTTGAACGGTCATTGGTGGCCCCGGGGCAAGCCTTTTGCTACCTCAAAGTGAATACATTGAGTCCGCTTTACACCGTGACTTGGATTGCTAATCTCATGCGGCACTGCCCGCGTGATGGAATGGTAGACATAGGGGACTTAAAATCCCTAGGCTGGAAGGCCGTGCCGGTTCGAGTCCGGCCGCGGGTACCATTCTTTTTAAATTTCCCGCGGAATTTGGAGGACTGATTAACGCCCTCGGTTACGCCGTGAGGCGACGATTAATCTCTGGCAAAGTGGTTTTGGTGGTCTGGTTATGCAATTGTCGGTGTTTGCGGGTTGAGGGGCGACACCCCGCAGGTTCTGCCCGATTGCCGCCATCGCCAGCTGGGTGTTTTGTTTTATCCATCCCGGACTATCGGGCGGTGCTTCATCGTGGCA
>JACOMT010000214.1 GCA_014623385.1 Paracoccaceae bacterium | reverse complement strand
GGTTGAGGTGCGCCGGGATCGGGCCTCAGGGTTATACGATCCGCTGGCCCGCTTCAAGTGTCTGGGTCGGGCAGTGGCATCCCGAATCTGGCGCACGCCCTCAACTGCGGTTGAATTTTATGCTGTTTTGCGGTCTCGATCTCTTTGCGCCTGTGCCCGATGAGACGACCCATTGCTATTTCCGCAACCCACGATAGTCTTCTGGCCGAGATTGTCGTCAGATCGAGGATCACGGGCTGAAGCGGCGATTATCGACGCCACACTGGTGCAAAGTACTGCCTTCTCCGGCAGCCATATTGACACGCCGCAAGACCGGGCCGAAGAAGATGCCCCCGACGATCCGCCCGACGATCCAGACGTGCATTTCAGTACCGACACGCAAGTACGGTGGGTCAGAAACGGCGCGAAGCCTACGCTTGGCTACAAGGTGACATCCAGGCGGCTTTGCCCGCCCGGACGAGGAAAGCTTCATCGACAAGGTCCACACGGGCACCTGCGAACCGGGCCAATCCCCCGGTTTGATACCATGGTCAAAGGGGCGAACGCACAGGCGGATATTGGCCGACAAGGCCTATGTGCCAGCAAGGCCAACCGGGATGCCCTGCGCGGTGGTCGCCACCGTGACCGGATCATGCGAACGGACGCTCGCCCGTCATCGACCCCTGCGTGCCCGGGAAAAACGCGGGGGCAGGCAGGCAGATCTCCGAACGCCGCTTGCGGGATTGAGCAATGCCTATGCCATGATGAAGCACCGCCCGATATTTCGGGCTGGCCAAAAAAAGAAACCCAACTGGCGATGGCGACGATCAGGCAGAACCTGCAGGGAGCCCCCTCAACCCGCAAACACCGGCAATCGCATCACCAGACCGCCCAAACCGCTTTGCCCGATGTAAGGCCAGCAGACCGGACAGAATAGCCAAATCAAGGGTTCCGCCGAACATCACGCTGTCACGTGGAGATTTTTCAGTTATTCATCGGTGGTATTGATTCTGGCAAGGAAGCGATGCCGCCAGGGTGCCAGCGAAAGGCGGTGCTCCCGGCGATGCACAAAACGCTTCGCCAAAGCTGTCATCGTGTCGCCATTGGTGCGGCATTCGCTGAACGTCAGCCAAAAATCTTTGTGGTGCAAGCCCCACAGGGGGGTGTTGCCGTCACCGATCCAAAGGATCGGCAAAGATAGCGTTGCATTCCCCGCGACGTGCCATTGGCTACCGCATCCTGTGCACCGCAATGCGGACAGGTCCGTTCTTCGCCAATGCCCAGCTCAACCGTTGCAACTGGGGTTTCACCCCCATGGCGACCGGTCCGTGGTTTTGTATTTTGCACGCGCCCGATTGCTCATGCCTCTCGGCGACCACACTGGATTCAAACAGTGAACCCACCACTCACAGCATTTGTGCAACAAAGCCGTTTGCGCATGAGAACCCCCTTTATCGAGGCCATCCCGGTTGGTGGCCCTGAGGAATCCGGCGTCGGTGGCTGTGCACAATAGGATATTGAGCTTATCCAACGACAACTCCAATGCTGCGACGGTTGCTCGTTGTGACACCTCGAGCACGTGCTCCAGTCGACACAAAAGGCGAGAGAGCTGATCCTGCTCTTCGAAACCGGGCTTTGTCGATACTGATGGCACCGACGGAATGGCACAACTCTCTAGTATGTTGACATATAAACGTGTGTCGACAAAATAACATGTTCACGAAAGATGCATTTTTCTGCATCAGCAAGATTTTGCCACGTTCAGATCGATTAATGTAAAAAAGCGCCAACCTATCCGTTAATCAGGCTGTGGTGCTTTTGCTATGGCACTTGTGTCACGTCTGTGTCCCTGTGGCATGTCGACAATGTCGGCAAGCTCGGTGGCGTGTTTCAGTGCCAGTGCCCTGACCGGTTTGGCAATGCCGCGTAACGTTAATTCGATCAGGCGGTCAGCAACGCCTCCGACACCGGCGGCAAACAAAAGATGCTCGGACACCAAAACCTCGACCTCCAAGTCTTTGGTTTTACCCTCTAACCGGCTAGTCACATTGACCGTATCACCGATTATGGTGCGCGGCGCATCGCCAAAGGCACCAATTTCCCCCAGGACCAGATCACCTAGGTGTAATCCAATGCCAACCCGCACCTCTGGCACGCCCTCATATTTCAACGTGGCGTTAAAGCGTTCCAGCGCGGTGCCCAGATTGGCGGTGGCGCGCAATGCCGCCCGGGCAGAGCTTTGCGCGTCGGTAGTTTCAAAAAGTGCCAACAAACCATCACCCAGATATTTGTCAACCGTGCCGCCCTCGGCCTGAATGGGCGGAACAACCGCGTCAAAGAACCGGTTTAGCAAGAAAACAACGTCATAGGGCAACTGGCCCGTCGTTCGTGCGGTAAACCCTCGCATATCCAGGAATAAAATGGCCAATCGCTTTTCCTCGCCTTGCGAGGCATGGGCGCGGGCGCGCCGACCGTCCGGCCGAAAAACCCTGAATACGGTCAGCGGGGCCGTGGGTTTAATCATACAGGCCAGCCGCGAGCCGGGGGATGCGTTGACCGCCGCCAGACTGCGCTGTTCTGCGGGTGACGGGGGTGGCAATGTTTCGGCCCCGGTTTCAATGACAATCCGGCAGGTCGTGCAGCGACCGCGACCGCCACATAGCGAGGTGTGGGGTACACCAGTGGCACGCGACATTTGTAACAGGGTCATCCCCTTGGGTGCCGACACGTCCGGGCCGCCCGTATAGGTGATACGGACCGAAGATCGGGCCGCGATGTACCGACGCGTGCCAAAACTGACGATGGCAACCGCCAACGCGGCGGCAAAGGCATAAAACAACGTATTGGCAGCGGAAAATAGGATCATCAGCTGGTCCGGCGCGGGCCAGTTATGGTCAGCCAGCAGCACCTGCAGCTCATTGGGCAAGTCATAGATATCGCGTAAACGGCGCCCTTCGGTGACAAAGCCCAGTATGGCCAGAATCGGTACCAGAACCGCGAAACCGGCCAACAGATGACTGTTGCGTCGCCACCATGGCTGGGTACCCAACCAGGCATTCAGCCCGATACAGCCATGCACCCAAACCGCCAGCAATAAGGCATTCTGTATCCAACCACCGACTGTGTCCCAGATCAAGCCGATCAGGTAGCGATAACTTGCGTCGACTCCGGTCAGTTCCTCTGCACCACGGGTCCACACGATA
The DNA here is from genome assembly GCA_014623385.1 of Paracoccaceae bacterium. Classification (GTDB taxonomy): domain Bacteria; phylum Pseudomonadota; class Alphaproteobacteria; order Rhodobacterales; family Rhodobacteraceae; genus JACOMT01. The sequence continues at coordinate 186 of JACOMT010000214.1, read as the reverse complement.
TGTTCTAGCAAGAAAAACGGGATCAACAGGCCCAGGGTCAATTGAACCGCCTCTGTCGTTGACATACGCAGTGACTGACGCAGTGCAAGCTTGGTCAGCGACAAAACAACATGAACAATCAGGCTGCCATAAATTAAAACCGTGCCGACCAAGCTGTGTGTGATCCACTGCCGGGCGGTCTGCATC
>JACOMT010000213.1:699-8244 GCA_014623385.1 Paracoccaceae bacterium | reverse complement strand
TGTCACGGTACATCAACCACCCTGATCTCCCTGAACCTGCCACCCGCAAGCGTATTCGCCCTTTCGATCATGGGATCAAATCCGGGGGCACCCGACCCGGTTCGCAGGTGCCCGTGTGGGCCTTGTCGATGAAGCCTTCCTCGTTTGGGCCCCGTCCGGGCGGGCAAAGTCGCCTATATGTCAGCTTCGTAACCCGGCATACGCTTCGCGCCGTTCCTGACCCACCGCGCTTGCGTGTCGGCACTGGAATGGCTGCCGGGCGGGCGGCACTTTCCACCTCGGCCCGCGATCCTCAATCTGACGGCAAACCTCGGCCAGAAGATCATCGTGGACACCACTCTTCACCAGCGTGTTGCGAAAAGGCAATGGGTCGTCGCATCGGGCACAGACGCAAAGAGGTAGAGACCGCAAAACAGCATGAAATCCAACCGCAGTTGAGGGCGCACGCGCCAGCTTTGGGGTGCCACTGCCTGATCGGCAGACACTTGAACAGGACCAGCGGATCATAACCCTGAGGCCCGATCCCGGAACACCCCAACGCAGGCTTGCGTGTCAGCGAACACCACCGCCAGCCCACTGGTGCGTCAATTCTGGCCAGAACGTCGTCTGCGCCGATCCGCGTTCGACACGAACCGCGCAACAACAGGTGCATCAAACCACCCCTGAACGCCTTCAAAGCACCTACCAGGTTGATGGTTTGTCCGCAAACCTCCAAGTTATGTAGAGGTTTTTCCAAGGTGGATTTGCGGGAAACTGAACCGTTCTTTATGCGCGCAGGCGTTCGTTTTTCGGGTCCCATATGGGCTGATCCGGCTGGACAGATGCCTTGCACCGCTTACCATAAATCTCGACCTCGATCTCGGTACCTGGATTGGCCAGGTCGGTGCGGATCATGCCCAGCGCGATAGATTTGTTCACGCGGTAGCCCCATGCGCCAGAGGTGGTTTCGCCCACCACTTCGCCGTTATGCCAAAGCGTGGACATGTATGGCGCATCGGCGTCGCCAGCGTCCACGGTGAGCGTGACAAACCGTTTTTTACTGCCTTGTTGTTTTTCATTGAACAGAGCGGTTTTGCCCGGGAAATCCTGGGGCTTGTCCAACTTGACAAACCGGTCCAGCCCACCTTCAAGCAGGGTATAGTCGGTCGATAGATCCCCCTTCCACGTGCGGTACCCTTTCTCCATACGCAGCGCGTTGAGCGCGTACATACCAAAAGGTTTGGCACCTGCCGCAATAACCGCGTTATATATCACCCACATATGTTCATTCAATGCGTGGATTTCCCAGCCAAGCTCACCCGCAAAGGACACACGTAGCATATGCGTGGGCTGACCAGCGACGGTGGCGGATTGATGGGTCAACCATCCCAGCGACAGATCCGCATCTGCAAGGCCCGCAAGGATGTCGCGCGATGTCGGCCCGGTCACGATCAGCGTGTCGCGGGTGGTTGTGATGTCCTCAACCGTCACAACATCGGGCATGGCATTCATCAGGATATCCCGGTCATGCCATTGCGCCGTCGCGGCGGTGATCATGACAAAGATGTCCTCTTCCATCCGGACACAGGACATTTCGGTCAGGATGCGGCCCCGGCTGTCCGATATATAGACAAGGTTCATCCGGCCCACTCTGGGCAGGCCCCCGGTGATCAGACTGCGCAGCGCCTCTGCCGCCCCCTCGCCCCGGACGATGAACCGGGAAAAGCCGGGCAGGTCCAGCACGCCACAATGATCGCGCACTGCCTCGCATTCTTCCTTGACCCGTTGCTGCCAGGGTCCGGATCGGTTCCAGCTGTGTGTGCTTTTCTCGCTAGTGTCATCGCCCGGCTGAGCAAACCAATTGGCCCGTTCCCAGCCGTTATAGGCACCCATCACGCCACCCAGCTCAATAACCTTGTCATGGACCGGTGACAGTTTTTTGTTGCGCGCGGCGGGCCATTCGTGATGTGGTAAATGCATGGCGTATTCATGGCCGTACACTTCTATCGCTTTTTTGTTGCAATAATCCTGGTCGGTATAGTCGGTGTACCGACGCGGATCGACGGCCCACATGTCCCATTCGGTTTCACCTTCGACGATCCATTCGGCCAGCACCTTACCCGCACCGCCGCCTTGGGTGATGCCAAAGGTAAAGACACAGGCCTCAAACGCATTGTTCACGCCCGGCATCGGGCCGATCAGCGGCAGGCCATCAGGGGCATAGGGGATCGGACCGTTAATGTTTCGACCCACGCCGCATTCGCCCAAGATCGGCACACGGGCCATGGCATCTTCGATATACCATTCCAGGCGCCCTAGATCGTCGGGGTAGAGCTGGAACGAAAAATCCTCAGGCATCGGATCATCCGGTGTGATCCAACGTGCCTCGCAGTTCCGTTCATAGGGACCGAGGTTCAGGCCATTTTTATCCTGACGCATGTAGTAAGAGCTGTCAACATCGCGCAGTAAGGGGACCTTGCAGCCATTGGCCTCGGTCCATTGTTTCAGCACCGGAATCTCCTCGGTCAGGAAATACTGGTGGCTCATCACCGCCATTGGCACGGTACGCCCACCATATGGTTTGAACCATTCGCCCACGCGTTGCGCATAGTAGCCTGCGGCGTTCACCACATATTCACAGCGTATATCGCCCTTGTCCGTGTGCACGATCCATTCGTCGCCCGCACGTGACACGCCTGTAGCCGGGGTAAAGCGGCAGATTTGCGCACCCATGCCGCGCGTGCCTTTGGCCAGCGCCTGAGTCAGCTGCGCCGGGTCAATATCGCCGTCATTTGGGTCCCACAGGCCGCCTTCGAGATCACGGGTTTCAAGAAACGGATGCACCTCTTTCATATCCGCGTTCGACATCATTTCCAGCACCATGCCCTGGTATTGCCCCATCGACCGCGCATGTTCGAATTCCTGCATCCGCTCTTTCGAATGTGCGAGGCGAATGGAGCCGGTGACGTGATAGTTCATCGGGTAATCGACCTGTTCAGCCAACCCGGCATACAGCGACAGTGAATACCTCTGCATGTTCATCACCGCCCAGGACATACTGAACGACGGACAGTTTCCGGCGGCATGCCAGGTCGAGCCAGCGGTCAATTCGTTCTTTTCCAGCAAGACACAATCGGTCCAGCCCATTTTGGCGAGGTGATACAGGCTGGACACGCCAACAACGCCCCCACCGATAATGACCACGCGGGCGGTTGTCGGAACATTAGTCACGGTTTTAATTCCCTCAATTAGTAACGAGTCGGGCGGGAAGTCCGCCGGATACGAATACGGAAATGCGGTTCATGACGCGGGTACCACAGCGGACACGGTCGGCTACCAGGCCCGCGAAAATGCCACGGGCACCGTCGGTGATGGTATCTCCCGATGGCCAGCATGACGCCCGGAATCTACCCCGGAATTCAGCGTATCCTTGGTATAGCCCCGGCAGAACGCAGGCCAGATCTGTGCACGCCCCTCACGTTTGGTCACGATGCCGTCGCCCCGCTAGCTGTGCCAAGTAAGCCATAGCGGATAGGTTGCACCGATATAACGGATGAATCCAGCGTCACGGGCGGGGCAGAAACCAGAACGGCCACGCCCCCGGCGGCAACCATTGCATTGGGTCAGAACACCCGTGCTGATCCCACCGGCGGCAACCCCCGCGCGTGAACCGCCCGCCATCCCAGAGGCGATGGGGAACATACATGTCGGGCACGGGCATCAGATACAACAGAACGACAGCCCCCATAAACGCAATCAAAACCCCAAAACCCATGGAAAGCACAGTTTCGATCATTCTCAGTTCTCCGATTGTGGCAGAGCACCCTCGATGTCATAGTAATCCCCTTTGTGGGCGGTGAAGATGTGTTTTGCCACCTTGCCGCCCGTCGGCGGGTTGAGCGCGCCCATGGATATGGACACGTTGTCTTCATCGTCGGGGTTCCAGAACAGGAATGATCCGCAGTTGCGGCAGAAACCGCGCCGGATGCCCGGGGTCGCCTGGTACCATGTCAACATATCGTCTGAAGTGAATGTCAGCGCGCTTTCCGGGATATGCGTTGACGCCCAGGCATGCCCGCCCTGACGGCGGCATTGACCGCAATGGCAAATCGACGCCGGGGCCAGATCGCCCGCGATCATGAATGAAACCGCACCACACAGACAGTTACCGGTTATCATTGACCTGCTCCTTGGCTTTGGTATATACAATGTATAAAAATTTTTTGTGTCCTTCACGCCCCTTTATGGGCTCGATCACGTGCCCCCACCCCCCTGAATAGATCACAAAAAGACCTTTGCACAGCAATATAATTTTCTGCGAAAGCCTCGATTTGGCCATCCTGTCCGGTTCGCTGGCCTTACATCGGGCAAAACAGCGGGCAAAGCGGTTTTGGTGGTTTGGATTTATGCGATTGCCGGTGTTTGCCGGTTGAGGGGCGGCTCCCCACATGTTCCGCCTGATTGCCGCCATCGCCAATCGGGCTTTTGTTTTGGCCAGCCCGAACTATCAGGCGGTGCTTCATCATGCCCAGGCATTGCGCAATCCCTCAAGCAGCGGTTGCAGATCCGCCTGCCCTCGCGTTTTTCCGGAGCAAGCAGGGGGTTCACGCGGGGGTCGATGACGGGCCGGCCGTTCACATATGATCCCGTCACGGTGGTGACCGCGCAGAGCGTCCCGGTTGGCCTTGCTGGCCATAGGCCTTGTCGGCCAATACCCGCCCGCGCTTTTGCCCCTTTGACCATGGTATCAAACCCGGGCTCGGGGCTCCCGGCCCGGTTCGCAGGTGCCCGTGTGGACCTTGTCGATGAAGCTTTCCTCGTCTGGGCCGCGTCCGGGCGGGCAAAGCCGTTGGATTTCATCTTCGTAGCCCGGCGTACGCTTCCGGCTGTTCCTGACCCACCGCGCTTGCGTGTCGGCGAACACCACTGCCAGTCCATTAGGGTGTCAATCCTGGTCAGACTGTCATCTGCGCCGATCCGAATCGCCGCTTTGCGCAACAACAGGTCCCTCAAACCACTCATAAAAGCATACCGGGTTGATGGTTTGTCCGTAATCCTCTAATTATGCAGAAGGCTTCAGCCGCAAGCCACGGTCATAGGAAAGCCGCGCTCCATCCGGGCGGTGCTCGGCCGTTGCCGATCAATTAATGGTGCCATTGGCATTGTGGCTCTGGGTCCGGGCGGCCAGCACAGAACGAAAATCGCATCATTTTGCCCTAAATCTGCCGCTATGAGCGGCGAATCCGCCTTGTAATCCGGTGACCATTTCCCCATGTGATAATCGACGTTTTTCTTTATCGACCTACTGTTTCCTCTCATGGTCGCAGTCTTTCGATCCTGACTGAACGGCCGGGCCATCGCAGTCCCGTGGATGGCAGTATTTTCAAAGGAGATCACAGGAATGGCCACAGGCACCGTGAAATGGTTTAACGAAGCCAAAGGCTATGGGTTCATTGCACCCGATAGCGGCAAAAAAGATGTCTTTGTGCATATCAGCGCGGTCGAACGCGCGGGCCTGACCACGCTGAAGGATAACCAAAAGGTGACCTTCGATATCGAACCAGGGCGCGACGGGCGCGAAAGCGCCACGAATCTCGCGCTTGCCTGAACAAACCAGCAACGGACCAGGCTGGTTTCAGCCTGGTTCGGCTGTCTATGCCCAATTTTGCCACAGGCTGGTGAATTCCCTGGCACGGCGCGGCCACGTGACCTGACCCGATCATATGTGCCCTTGATACATGTGCACCAACCAAACGTATACAATATGATATACGTGTGTGATATACGTGTGCCGATCCGCCAGCCAACCCCTGACAACCATAGGACACATACAATGCCTGCGTGCTGCAGCTGTGGGCAGAGGTGGCCACAGTGCCCAACATATTCCATCGGTTACACATTCTATTTTTTATCAAAGGTGTGAAATTCTGCGGGTATCTGGCCGGGGCGCGGGATGGCCCGCTTGTCTATCTAGTTCGGGCGCGGTACAGGCCAAAGAGGTGCTTCATGGTATTTCATCTTGGCATAGGCATTGCGCAATCCGAAAACAGCCTGCCCCCGCGTTTTCCCCAAGCCCGCAGGGATCGATGACGGGTCGATGACGGGCGGCCGTTCGCATGATCCTGTCACGGTGGCCGACCACGCAGAGCATCCCGGTTGGCCTTGCTTGCCACAGGCCTTGTCGGCCAATACCCGCCTGCGCGTTCGCCCCTTCGATCATAGTATCAAAACCCGGGCTCCCGGCCCGGTTCAGGTGCAAAGAGGTCGAAACCGCAAAACAGCATGAAATTCAACAGAATTTTCAACCCCCGCACCAGCTTCGGGGTGGCACTGCCCGATCAGCAGACAGTTGAAGCGGACCATCGGATCATACCCCTGAGGCCCGATCCCGGTACGCCCCAGCGTACAGCTGGCATGTCGGCGAACACCACCGCCAGTCCATGAGTGCGTCAATCTTGCTCAGACCGTCATCTGCGCCAATCCGAACCGCGCAAAAACAGGTCCATCAAAATCACTCCTGAACGCCACCTAACAGCATACCGGGTTGATGGTTTGTCCGCAAGCCTCCAGCTATGCAGAGGTTCTTTGGTACAGGGTCCCGATTTTACGTACCGGGTATGATGAGCTGATTGCGAAGGACTAGAGCCATAGCCAGCTGACCGAACCAGAAGATGGCCAGGAGTGCCTAGTCCACGTCGTCCGCCGGAGTGCCTCATCCGACCGTTAGGCCACGAACGCACCGGGTCAATGGCTGCGCCGCCCCCGGATAGCCACGTATGAAGAACTAGAGAACAATCAGGCTCAGGATCGCCGCCATCTGGCGGTGGATATCACGTAGAACGGCACTGGGGCACACATGACCATTGCCAGTTGAATGCAACAGGGTTGTTGCCACCCGGTGCGGCCCAGATACCGGTAGTGGCGACGTACAACAAGGTTTCTCGGGATTTGGGCGTGATGTGCCAAGTGGTTTTGCAGCGATTTCCCCCGGCCCATTCATATCAGCGGTTAAGCGGATTCACCCGCCCGACCTGGATAGGCCTGGGGCGCATCCGCTGTGTCACTGCATGCGTGTGTGCCACCTCCTCCTGCCTTGGTGCGATGGCGTGGCATCGGCGATTCGTGCCACGTTAGACTTTATCTGCCGCCGCTAGCGCATCAGATGGCGAGATCAGAACCACGTGATATCAACTATAAATTGAAATACTGTCAACACATCTGGGACGGCATAAAGTATACCATTCTCTTTAAGTCTTGCTCAGGTAAATCTGAGTGCAAGGATTTCTCGAAATCATAGCGTGGTACTTTTTGAACCAAAGTAATCCTATCAGCCTTAAAGTCACCATAACGACATCTGTGATACAAAATTGTCTTCCACTTCACGCCGTTAAGCCACGCCTTCCTTGTGTTCATTTGTTAACGAATCAGTGCGCATTATATAGAGTTAATATGCGCATTATTTAGAACGCAATTATTGGTTTTATCGAGGGTATTATCGAGGGTTTTATTGTTTCAACCGGAGACGATAAGGACCCATTCTTTGACAATTAGGTGAGTAAACTACAT
>JACOMT010000213.1:0-658 GCA_014623385.1 Paracoccaceae bacterium | reverse complement strand
GCTGCTTGGCCCTGAAGTTTTTCGACAAATCGGTAACTCAGTAACGCGTGGTTTAGCACGAAACCATAGCGTATTGTGTGAACATAGATTTATAAACCCCAGGCTATTAAATGGTGTGAATATGAATAATTGTCGTGCCAGTTGGAGGTTGTGGAGCGATAAATGTTTCGGCATGCTATTTTGTGTCATATCGTCACTATCTGATTGTTCTCATTATCAAGTTGTACTGGTCAAGTTGTTTTTCCACCTTGACTTAATTAGTGATTATAAGCACAAGTATGGTGATGTATTAAATTTATTGACAAGAAAGGAGATCGGACTTACATACACTGTAGCTATCGCAAGGGACAAATTTGGTGGTACTGTAGCAAGAGATACTTGGCTAATAGTGTCTTGTCTTAGTTTTGTGGTAGAGCTTCATAACATGGTGGTAATCATTCAACACCAGCTAATTAGCGGCAGCTTCAAACAAGACTGGATAACCATGGACGTTTCAATAAAGTGATCTGGGAGGCTTTAAGTACTAGGGCATATACATGGCGCATGTGCCTCGCATGTAAGATGCTTTCAAGCTTGACTGCTATGCAAATACACTGGACCCTTAATCAGAACAATACATAAATTCAATTCTAAAACTTTAATAAATCTTCAAAAACTT
>JACOMT010000212.1 GCA_014623385.1 Paracoccaceae bacterium | reverse complement strand
CGGTAGACGGGCCTTTGCCATCTTACCCGCTGCATCTCATGCAGTGGGACCGCGATAAGGTCATTATCTGTACCGGGTGTGCATGTCGGGAGGCCCGGGTTCGGCCAGCCCATTTAGCACAACTCTAACCCTGGGTTGCTGGCCTGCCAGCTATGGAATTCCATATCTTGGGGGGGTGAGCGCCCCCCAACAGGGCAGGAACGAAATGTATTAGGGGGTGTTACACTCCAGAGCACTAATCGACCCCAGAACACCGCCTAGCCAACCGACGGCAGCACTGGTAAATGCAATGCATGGTCATGTATCCAAAGGCGCACATATGACCCGACATCTGATCACATCGGCGCTTCCGTACATCAACGGGATCAAACATTTGGGCAATCTGATCGGCAGCCAGCTGCCCGCCGATCTGTTCGCACGCTATCAGCGGAGTCGCAGCAACGAGGTTTTGTTCCTGTGTGCCACAGACGAGCATGGCACCCCGGCCGAGCTGGCTGCAGCCAAAGCAGGCAAACCCGTCGCCACCTATTGTAACGAAATGCATGGGATCCAAGCGGATATCGCCAAACGGTTTCGATTATCCTTTGATCATTTCGGGCGATCATCAAGCCCGGAAAACCATCAGATGACCCAATATTTTGCCAGGTGTCTGGCCAATGCAGGCCTGATCCGCGAGGTATCGGAACAGCAGATTTATTCCATTTCAGATGGCCGGTTTCTGCCTGACCGTTATATTGAAGGCACCTGCCCCAATTGCGGGTACGACAAGGCACGAGGGGATCAATGTGAAAAATGCACCAAACAGCTGTGCCCGACCGACCTGATTGATCCGCATTCCGCGATCAGCGGGTCAACCGACCTGGAACTGCGGAAAACCAAACACCTGTATCTGCGCCAATCCGCACTAAAGTATGATCTGGACGCCTGGATCGACAGCAAAAAGGACTGGCCTATCCTGACCACCTCTATCGCCAAGAAATGGCTGCATGATGGTAACGGCCTGCAGGACCGGGGTATCACCCGGGACCTGGATTGGGGTATCCCGGTCAAAAAGGGGGACGCCGATTGGCCGGGCATGGAAGGCAAGGTGTTCTATGTCTGGTTCGATGCACCGATTGAATACATCGCCTGTGCCCGCGAATGGTCGATCAAAACCGGCGGCGATTGGGAACGATGGTGGCGGACCGACAAAGGCGCGGATGACGTGCACTATACCCAGTTCATGGGCAAGGACAACGTGCCATTCCACACGCTGTCATTCCCGGCCACAATCCTTGGGTCCGGCGAGCCGTGGAAGATGGTCGATCAACTGAAGTCTTTTAACTATCTTAACTACGAAGGGGGGCAGTTTAGCACATCCCAGGAACGCGGAGTGTTTATGGATCAAGCCTTGGGCATTCTACCTGCTGATTATTGGCGTTGGTGGCTGTTGAGCCATGCACCGGAAAGCAGCGACAGCGAATTTACCTGGGAAAATTTTCAGCAATCCGTAAACAAGGACCTTGCGGATGTTCTGGGCAATTTTGTCAGCCGGATCACCAAATTCTGCCGATCAAAATTTGGTGCGGTGGTGCCCGGGGGTGGCAGTTTCGGCCCTGCAGAAACCGCGTTGATTGCCGAGCTGACCGCGCGCGTGCGCACCTATGAGGGGTTCATGGATGCCATAGAGGTTCGCAAGTCGGCACAAGAGCTGCGGGCGATTTGGGTGGCTGGCAATGAATATCTGCAAAGCGCGGCACCTTGGTCCACCTTCAAGGAAAACCCGGATATGGCGGCGGTGCAGGTGCGTTTTGGCCTGAACCTGATCCGGCTCTATGCGGTGCTGAGCGCACCGTTTATCCCGGATGTCAGCGCGGCAATGCTAGCCGCAATGCGGACCGAACATGCCGATTGGCCGGACGATATCGAGGGTGCGTTGCGGATGTTGGACGGTGGCCATGTCTTTACCGTGCCGGATGTGCTCTTTGCCAAGATCACGGATGATCAGCGGGAAGAGTGGCAGAACCGATTCAGGGGCACGCGTTAATTATCCCGCTCTGAATTAAAGTGCTGGGGCGGGTCGCGTCACTGGGCGTTACGCCGAACGAAACCTTGAAACAGCGTGAAAAGTGATAAGGGTCAGTAAAATCTACCTGTGTTGCCACGTTCCCGATCATGCCCGGCTTGACAGACCAATCGATAGACTTAACCTGGCAAAGGTGCGTTGCGGGCGGCGGTTACCGGCATGTGCCTCAAAAGCCCGGGAAACCGCGGCGCGCGACATGCAGCAGCGGCACTGGAGTATAGCAGCCTTGATCTCTTCTTCCGGGCCTGCGTTGTCGGTCCGGGCAAAGATCTCCCGCCGCCTCTGCGCCCGCAGCGCAACCGGAGAATATCTGGTCACGTGTGTATAAGTGGTCCGGCCCATGAGAGTTTTCTGATACGGGTGGCACATCAGGGCGTTCCGCGATAATGATAGCAAAGCAGTTCCCGGCGGCACACGATTCGCGAGCCGCCGCCGCCTTTTCCAAAGTTCCGGACCACCGGACGGATCGCCCCGCACGATTCGCGGATCATCCGGTTTCGGGTGTCCGATGACACCGGTGGTATGGATGGTCGCGCGGACCGCCGGGTTGAAGGCGGGGACCGGGACCGCCGCCGTGCCGGGGTGATCAGGAGGCCGCGACCGGCCCAGTTCCCTATCGAACACGCCCGGTTCACCGACGGCAACGGCCTCGTGACCTTGTGCACACTGGGTTTTTGTACATAAGATATCAAGGTTATCTGTCAAAAACTCTTGCCCACCCCGCTCATACGCGGGCGCGGATCGCCTGGCTGCATCCCCCGATCAAGAGCCAAAAGCTAATCCCCGATGCCATCGTCCCGGCGCACGGGCGTGATCAAACGCCTCCATCGGTCAGGCTTTCGCCGCGCCAAGGGCGCGGATGCCGAAGACATAGGATTTCCGGGCATGGCAGCACTTGTCCACATGGGGTGGGAACATCGAATTCGGAGAAAAGACCTCTGCATAATTGGAGGATTGCGGACCAACCATCAACCCGGTATGCTGTTGGAAAGCGTTCAGGGGTGGTTTTGATGCACCTGTTCTTTGTGCGGTTCGTGTCGAACGCGGTTCGGACCGGTGCAGACAACGTTCTGACCAGGATTGACGCACCAGTGGACTGGCAATGCTGTTCGCCGACATGCAAGCGTGCGCTGGGGCGTACCGGGATTGGGGTCTCAGGGTTATGATCCTCTGGTCCGCTTCAACTGTCTGCTGATCGGGCAGTGGCACCCCAAAGCTGGCGCGCGTGCCCTCAACTGCGGTTGGATCTCATGCTGTTTTGCAGCCCCGACCTCATTTGTGCCTGTGCCCGATGCGACGACCCATTGCCCTTTTCGCAACCCACTGGTGAGGCGGTGTCCACGATGATCTTCTGACCCGGGGTTGCCGTCAGATCGGCGATCACGGGCTGAAGCGGTGGAACGTGC
>JACOMT010000211.1 GCA_014623385.1 Paracoccaceae bacterium | reverse complement strand
CCGTTCCATTGCATCACCACGACTTTGGATGGGCTGTCAGACCCCCGCCCCACGGCCAACAGCGTGCGCATGCCCAATTCGGTAAGCTGTTCCTCTTCCAGGATTTCGACAGCCAGACCCAGTGCCGTCATCTCTTGCAAGCGGTTCGCAAATTCGGTGGTCGTCAGAACATTGGCCGGTTCACTAACCAGATCGCGGGTCATGTGCACACCGTCGGCAATCGCCATCAACGGTTCACATGCTTTCGCCATCTCTTCGGCCCGGGTGTGGTGGATTGTAATCGCCTGCGGCTCTGCGGGATCAGGGGGGGGCGTTTTGTGCACATTAGTTTTGTGCACATTAAAGGTATACCCGCGCAAGGCTAAGCCCATCGCGATCTCGGCGGCCCTGTTGGTGTTCCCCGCCATCAACAAAAGTGCGCTTTCGCCCCGCACGCGCGCCAGCACGGCCCCCGCCTTTCGCGCATCCAACCGTGAAATCCGCCGTTTCAAAACTAGAATATCCAGCGCATCGGCGGCCATGCCGAGAGGCCATTCCAGACTGACCACCTGACCCGAAGACACCGTATTGAACCTATCGCTGTTGATGAACCGGTCCACTGCGCCTCTGGTCAAGCGGTTGGCCTGCCGCGCTGCTAGATCCATCTTGCCATCCTCTGATACGATGATCGCAACCCGCCCGGTAACGGCGGCGATGGCATCCAAATCGGTGGCGGTAAAAGAAAGGAGTACTCCTGATTACCGTTTATTCCCATGACCTAAACCACCGGCGGAACCAAGACCAGAATTCCGGTTTTCGCCGACGCGCATTTGTTTTACGGTCCAGCCGACAGGGACCGGGCTGCTCTTGGGGGATCAGTTGCCAATCAGCGTTTTTTGCGGGCATCAGTGGGCGAACCGCAGCTTCTGTAGCATCAGGCATTTTTTGGCGGTCCAGTGCCGGGGGCATTTTTGACGCTTCACCTCTACTTTGCGCGGCGATTTTTGATCAGCTTTCTGGCCATAAGCATAGTATTTCTGGTGCTGATGATGTTGATTGGCATGATCGATCAGGTGCGCCGTTTCAAGGATATCGATATCGGGTCTGGCGAGCTGTTTCTTTTGACACTGCTGAACACACCGGCGACAATGAATAATATCCTGCCCCTATTGCTGATCCTCAGCACCATAGCGCTGTTCGTCAGCCTGGCCCGCAGCAGCGAATTGGTGGTCACGCGTGCAATAGGCCGGTCTGGCCTGAGCACGTTGATGGCACCGGGGGTTGTAGCGTTGGTCATCGGGCTTTTAGCGGTGTCCAGCCTGGGGCCGATCATCGCCGCATCGTCCAGCCGGTACGACAGGCTAGCACAAAGCCTGTTGAACTGGGACGACGAAATTGTGTCGCTATCAGCGGAAGGGATGTGGCTGCGCCAGGGTGACCAGTCAGGACAGACCGTTATCCACGCCACCGGGTATTCGAACACAACAGCGACCCTTTACGGTGTGACGTTTATCGCCTTTGCACCCAATGGTGGGCCATTGCGCCGAGCCTATGCCGAAACGGCCGAGTTGGGTGAGGGGGAATGGATTTTACGATCAGCCAAGGTTTGGCCTCTGGCCGTCGGCCTGAACCCAGAAAGTGGCTCTGCCGAACATGACATTTTGCGCTTGCCAACGAACCTGACGCAGCAGCGCATCAGCGATACACTCAGCCGGACCGAGGGCTTTTCGGTTTGGGATCTGCCGCAAACAATTCAGGACCTGCGCGCAGCCGGGTTCTCGACCACCCGGCATGAGGTACTGCTTCAGGCAGAACTGGCCCGTCCGCTGTTCCTGGTGGCGATGGTGCTGGTGGCAGCCGCCTTTACCATGCGCCATGTGCGGTTCGGCGGGACCGGTGTCGGGGTGCTGGCAGCGGTGCTGTTGGGCTTTGCGCTCTATTTTCTGCGCAACTTTGCCCACGTGTTGGGAGAAAACGGCCAATTGTCACCGGCACTGGCGGCCTGGGTCCCCGCTATGGCCTCGCTGATGCTGGGGCTAGGTTTCTTGTTGAAAGCCGAAGACGGATGACCGCACGGGTGCTGCATGAGCCAGGTCAGCTGGTCCTGCTGGGCGTGGTAGTAAGCGCACTGTGGGCGATATCGTCCCTGGCACAACCAAACCCCGGACCGGATACCCCTGCAACCCTGATTGCCGACGTGGTTTACATCACCCAAGATGGCAATCTGGTAGCCGAAGGGAATGTTTCCGCATTGCACTCCAGTGTCCGGCTGGAGGCCGAGCGGATTATCTATGACCCATCGAAAAACCAGCTTTTGATTGATGGTCCCATTCGCATTGAGAACGGCACCGGCGGGCGCATCCTGGCCCGCACTGCAGAGCTGGACACGACCTTGCACAATGGCCTGCTGAGCGGGGCGCGTCTGGTTCTGAACAATCACCTGCAACTGGTCGCGCATCGCATGAACCGGGTGGGGGGCCGCTATACCCGGCTTTACAAAAGCGCTGTGACCTCTTGCAAGGTTTGCGATGATGGGCATCAGCCGCTTTGGCAGATCCGCACTCGGCGTGTAACCCATGATCAGGAGGAACGGCAGATTTACTTCGAGGGTGCCCAGCTGCGTGTTCTGGATGTGCCTGTCTTTTACCTACCGGCCATGCGCTTGCCAGATCCAACGGTGGACCGCGCAAGCGGGTTTCTTATTCCATCGGTCCGCACCACCTCGCAACTGGGGAGTGGTGTCCGTGCACCTTATTTCTTCACGCTGGGGGAGCATGCGGATTTGACATTGGGGCCCTATCTGTCGCCTGAAACCCGAACCCTGGATTTCCGGTATCGCCAAGCCTTTCGTCGTGGCACGCTCAAATTCAAAGGCGCGATCACCGACGACACGCTGACCGGGGACAGAACGCGCGGATATCTGTTTGGTACAGGTTATTTCGATCTGGGCAATGATTTTCAACTGGGTTTCAACATCGAATCCACCAGCGACAATGCCTACCTGCTTGATTATGGAGTGACAGACGCGGACCGGCTGGAAAGCCAAATCACCATTACCCGCACCCGGCGCAATTATTTCATCGGGGCCAGCGTCATTCGCTATGATTCACTGCGCGACAGCGACGATGAGGACACGCTGCCTACCCCGGTCTATAACGCCTATTTTGAACACCGCCTGTTTCCCGCGACATTCGGCGGGGAAGTCCGGATGAGCGCGGATGTACATCAGCACAGTCGCCGCTCGGACGCGGACGGCATCGGGCGGGATTTGATCCGTGCGACAGCGGATGTGTCCTATCTGCGCAGCCTCATCCTACCCATCGGTCTGCGTACCGATGTAGAGAGCCGTATCACAGCTGACCTGTATCAGGTTGACGACGACAGCCGGTTCAACCGAAACCCGATGCGGATTACCCCCGCCCTTGCGACCACCTTCCGATATCCGATAACCCGACAAACCGGCACGGCGCGTCAATTTCTGGAACCCGTCGCCCAGGTCAGCTGGTCCAAAGTCACCGGCGATGACGTGCCCAATGATGCAAGCCTTTTTGTCGAATTTGACGAAGGCAACCTGTTGGCCATGTCCCGGTTTCCGGGCGAAGACCGGATTGAAGACGGTTTGAGAATGGCCTATGGAGTAAACTGGGCACGGTTCGACCGCAAAGGCTGGCAGGCTTGGGCGACTTTCGGTCAGGTCCTCCGCGCCGACGCGGATGAGGATTTTTCGATCAACTCTGGGCTATCCGGTACCACATCCGATTTCCTGTTGGCCAGTCATCTGAGGATGGACAAAGGGGTGTCGGCGACGGCGCGCACGCTGTTTAATGACACGCTGTTGCTGACAAAGGCGGAGCTGCGAGGCACTTGGATTGACGAAAAATCCCGGCTTAGCGGAACACTTGTCTGGCTAGACGAGGACATCGCACTGGACCGCCCAAACACAGTATCGGAATTCTGGATGGACGGTACCTATAACGTCTCGCCGAACTGGACGGCGAAGGGCAATATCCGCTATGATTTGGCTGCACCGCAACCCACCAATGCCAGCGTCGGTTTGATCTATAACAACGAATGTGTTCAGGTCGATTTGTCGCTAAACCGTCGATTTACATCATCTTCAACGGTTGAGCCTTCGACCAATTTCGGCTTTACAATCGCATTACGGGGCTTTGCGGTTGCCGCAGGAACAGAAAAACACATGACCAATCCGCCATCCCTTTTTGCCCCGTATTTTGCCGCTGCCGTGCTGACCTTTTTGCTGATGGTGCCATCTTTGGGAGCGGCACAGGGGCTGTTTTCGCCCGCACTCCGGGTTAATGACGACGTCATAACGAACTATGAACTGCAACAGCGGGCCCGGTTTCTGCGGCTTTTGAACGCACCTGGCGACCCCGGGGAGGCGGCAAGGACCGCACTGATTGAGGATCGCTTGAAAAAACAGGAAGTGTCCCAGTTCGGCATTCAACCCTCGCCCGACGACATAGCGGCAGGGATGGAGGAATTTGCCCAACGCGGTAACATGTCGCGTGAGGAATTCATTAACACGCTGGAGGAAAACGGCGTGTCGCCCCAAACCTTCCGGGATTTCACCGAGGCAGGTCTGGCTTGGCGGGACTATGTTCGAGGCCGGTTTTTGGGTCAGGCCCGGCCAAGCGAGGATGAGATTGATCAAGTGATCGGGCGCGGCGGTTCCGCTGGTGGTCTGCGTGTTCTACTGTCCGAGATTATTATTCCCGTCACGCCGCAAACGGCAAACCAGGTCGCCGCAGAGGCACAGCGGATTTCGGGCCTGACCGGATTCGCCACCTTTTCCACCGAAGCCGAAAGATATTCGGCGGCCCCATCTCGAGAACGGGGCGGGCGTCTGGATTGGCTGACTCTGAACTCTCTACCACCGGGCATTCAGTCGATCCTACTTGAACTGGCACCGGGTGAGATTACCGCGCCTATCGGTCTGGACGGTGCTGTCGCGCTGTTCCAGTTGCGTGATATTGCGGAATCACCAACTGTGCCGCCGCGCTATTCTACGATTGAATATGCCGCATACTATCTGCCGGGTGGTCGCACCACCGAAAGCTTGGCTGCCGCGCGCGCGCTGGTCGGGCGGATTGATGTCTGTGACGATCTTTATGGCGTGGCTAGGGGTCAACCACCCGAGGTTTTGGACCGCGAGCGCCTGCCGCCATCGGAAATCCCTCAGGATTTCGCAGCGGAACTCGCTAAACTGGACGACAACGAAGTGTCAACCGACCTGACCCGTAACAACGGCCAAACTCTGGTGTTTCTGATGCTGTGTGGTCGGACACAGGAATTGGGCGGGGATGCCTCGCGCGCGGATATCGCCAATGCGCTGACCCAGCAGCGGCTGAACACACTGGCAGAAACCTATCTTCAGCAGCTGCGTGCCAACGCGGTCATCGTCGAACAGTGATAGCCCCCGTCGCGCTGACCTGCGGCGAACCGGCGGGCATCGGCCCGGAAATAGCCGTCAAGGCCTGGGCCGAGCTGCGCGACAGCGTGCCGTTCTTTTGGATTGGGGACCCGAGACACCTGTCGGCATCAGCAGAGTTTCAGGTCATTGCTGACCCCGGTAAGGCGTCTGATATCTGTGCCCACGCGCTGCCTGTGCTGTGCCATCCATTTGCCGAAGTACCTGTCCCCGGCTACCCCGCTGGGGCAAATGCGCAAGGCGTGCTCGACGCAATCGCACGCGGTGTCGACGTCGTACAAAGCGGTGCCGCCTGCGCCTTGTGCACCACCCCGATACACAAAAAGGTGCTGCTGGACGGGGCCGCCTTTGCTTACCCTGGGCATACCGAATATCTGGCCGCGCTGACGGGGACCGACCGGGTGGTGATGATGCTGGCCAGCCCGGCCATGCGGGTTGTGCCGACAACGATCCATATCGCACTGGAGGATGTGCCATGGCGTCTGACACCTGATTTGCTGCGTGACACTATCAGGATCACAGCCGACGGGCTGAAACAACGGTTTGGGCTGGACATCCCGCGTCTGGCGGTCGCGGGCCTGAACCCACATGCGGGTGAGGGCGGGGTCATGGGCCGACAAGAGCTCACCTGGATTGCCGGTTTAATCGCCGACATGGCGGCGAACGGCTATGCGGTTACCGGTCCCCACCCTGCGGATACCCTGTTTCACGCCGCAGCACGGGTCCGATATG
>JACOMT010000210.1 GCA_014623385.1 Paracoccaceae bacterium | reverse complement strand
GCCACCCATGCAAATGATCCCGGCGGCGGCGGCAAAGAGGCCTTCGATCTGGGATTCAAACCCCAGTGCAATGACCTGATCGTTCAGTCGTTGCACGCGGTTTTCGAAATCCTGGCGCGGTTCACCGGATAAGAACGGCCCATAAACCAGCACGGCACGCGGTGTCAGATCGGGGTCGGTTTCATAGGCCGACAACACTAGGTTGACCAAGGCCTGACCGTCACCGCCGCCACCCGGGGTGACCAGTATATAGGGATCGGGCATCGGGTCCAGTGTGCTGTCTGGGTGCAGATCGCGTTTCAGATAGCCGGTCCAGTGCATCCGCGCCCGCGTGGCTGGTGATAAGCCCAGACCATCCACCGGATCAAAGATGGATTTCAGACCATAGACCCAGATTTCGTCATAGTATTTATCGGTTGCCGTGATGGCCTCTTTTTTTTGCCATTCGGCCTTCAGAACATGCGGTTCATCCAACACGTCGCGTAGGCCCAGAACCAGCTTGGCATGATCTTGATGCCGCAGATCATCCAATGTCGGTATCAGCTCGCCTCGAAACCCGGTGGGTTCCTTGTCGACGATTAGGATATCCGGGGCAAATTCCCGCGCAGCACTCTGGATCAAGGCAGAACGCAAATTCGTTGTGGTGTCGATATCGACAGCCAGCGCGTGGCTGACATAGGAGCCATCGCTGCGCTTGATGACACCGGGCAGGCGAATGTGATCGACCCCGTCGGCAAAGGCGAAACGGCCTGCTACGGGCGACCCGGTGATGATTAGCGCGGAACTGCCCGGCAGCACGTGGGTGATAGAGGCCGCGAGGGTACGCGAGCGGCGCAAATGACCCAAACCGAATGTATCATGGCTGTACAGCATGATCCGCGGCGCGGGCCGATGAAGCGAGATGTGACCCATTGTCAATTCCTAGAGTCGCAAATCAGATGCGGATTTTTTAAAAATCCCTTTGATATCATAGAGTACCGCACCGGGTTTGCCTAAACTCCGGATCGCGTCTGCGCCCATTTCTTTGAACTCGCGATGCGCCACAGCCACGACAACGGCGTCATAGATTCCGTTCTCCAAGATATTGATCGGTGTAATTCCGGTGTGACGCCGCATCATCTCAGGATCGGCCCAAGGGTCGTGCACGTCCACATCTATGGAATACTCCACCAGTTCAGTCACGATATCGACGACACGTGTGTTGCGGATATCTGCACAGTTTTCCTTGAACGTAAACCCCAAAATCAGCACTTGCGCGTTGCCTAGGTCGATCTTTTGGGCCAGCATCTTTTTGATCAATTCGCGGCTGATGTGCTTGCCCATCATGTCGTTGATGCGGCGCCCCGACAGGATCACCTCGGGGTGATAACCCAACTGTTCGGCACGGTAAGTCAGGTAATAGGAGTCCACGCCTATACAGTGCCCGCCGACCAGCCCCGGGCGAAAAGGCAGAAAATTCCATTTTGTACCGGCGGCTTCCAACACTTCGAGTGTATCAAGGCCGAGGCACGAAAATATCAGAGAAAATTCATTAACCAATGCGATATTCAGATCGCGCTGGGTGTTTTCGATGACTTTGGCGGCTTCGGCGGTCATGATCGAGCTAGCCTTGTGCAGGCCTGCCTTTACCACAGGAGTATAAAGTGCTTCGACCCGGTCCATAGTTTCGTCGTCTTGGGCCGAAATGATTTTGATGACGTTTTCCATAGAATGCTCGGCGTCTCCCGGGTTCACCCGTTCAGGAGAATAAGCAAGTTTGATGTCATTATAGAGCGTCAGGCCGCTGTCCGCAGCCAGAATGGGGCCGCATACATCCTGCGTCACGCCAGGATACACCGTGCTTTCCACAATCACTAGGGCACCGGGTGTCAGATGCGGCGCAATTATTTTACAAGCGTTTTGTAACGGCGCGAGATTGGGTGACTTCGCCCCGGTAATCGGGGTGGGCACGGCGATGATGAACACGGTACAGCCTGCCAGATCGGCCGCCGACCCGGTAAATGTGGCGGTCGTATCCTGGATCGACCCATCCGATATCTCGCCATTGCGGTCATATCCATTGGCCAGTGCCGAAATCACACCTTCATCGGTGTCAAAACCAGTTATTATAAACCCGTTTCGCGCCAGGGCCAGCACCAAAGGAAGACCGACATACCCCAAACCCAATACGGCCAGATGTTCCTGTTTCACATTTGGCACTACACCTGAACTCCACATTCGTCCGACATGCCCGTGCAGGAGCGGACAAGCAGTCCCCATCCTTTAGGTTAGTAAGAAACCGGAGAAATGAAAATACGTGACAGCGCGATTGTGCGATCAATCAAGCCCCCTATTCTTCGCAATCTCTGCCCCCTTTATTGCTTGCCCGTATCGGGTGAGGGGACAGAGGGAATACAGCCCAGGACCAAAGCTGGTTTACCCGCGGTTTTTTGCGTTTCTGATATCCGCGTCTGGTGTGGTGTCGGCCTAGATCAGCACGACCGGATCAGCTTCCGATAACAATATCCGATGCACTGCAACAGGCTCCAGTTCATCCCGTGCACCCCCCAACCCTATCATGACCTATTTCGCGAATGGGTATATCTCTGTTGTAACGGTAAATTCTGTGCCAGAAACAGTGGGTTCGCCGGGGCCATAAGGCCATAAACGGTCACCTTTTGGCACTTTACTTCATCAGCTCCAGGCGGCAGAATTATCATCGTTGGAACTTTGAACCTCATGTGGAGGAAGAAATGGAATACAACCTGTTTATCAGTCATTCTTGATTCTACGATCATCACTATAAGTGGCTAACAAATATTCCCAATAATGAACTTGTGTTTTAATATAAGAATTATTAGATACTAAAGGACAATCTAATCCATAAAATGGGTAATGATAAAGAGTTGAGAGAGGCACTATATAGGATGTATGTGCAGTCGGCCGAGAATATAAGTTCAAAGCGTCATTCGGTCAATCGCCTCTTTTTGCGCATAAACACATAGCCATAATTACTATTTTTGACCACTTTTACTCTAGATTTCGGTACCTAAAGCTGGGTTATGCCAGTGGCGGGTATTCTTTTTTATCGTTTGGTTGTAACCTGTTGCATCTCACAAACAGCTCAACGAAGCAAACATTCAAAGTTACTCACACCCTGGAGATCACGCTATTACTTATCTGGCGCTATCAAGCAGAGTGGGAAGTGATTGAAATAAGAGAAACCTTGAGCTCTATCACTTATTTACCAAGATTGAGATGCGTGTACCACATATATTCTTATGTTGCGTGTAGGACTTTGTACATTCTTGAGGTTGCAAGTAATTATTACATAGATCATTTCTTACTTGAATATACCCGAAGGATCTGCACAATAGGCGAGGAGCCGGACCGTGAAAGCGGGTCAGGCATTCCATCCCGGAAGGTTATATGGTTATTTCTGGAACAATTCCGGCTTGAGTTTGCGCCGGTTCTGCATCATCTGCAATGGCGTTTTGCTTTCCG
>JACOMT010000209.1 GCA_014623385.1 Paracoccaceae bacterium | reverse complement strand
CACGAACCGCGCAAAAACAGGTACCTCAAACCACCCCTGAGCACCTCCCGGGCGCATACCGGGTTGATGGTTTGTCCGCAATCCGCTAAATTATGTAGAGGCCTTTATCCGGCACTACGGGCCGAGGGTAAGTTTAACCAACTCCTTCCGTCCGGTCTTGATTTTATATGATGACAGCTCGGCTTGATCAGGTTTTGCCTCGTATATCGCAGAATTTGAGCATCGGATGTTTTTGCAGCACCAGACAACCACCGAATTTCGGCTCTAACGGGACAAAGGCTGTATCGCCGCTTGTGTCACAGGTGTTGGAACCCAGTGTGCCAGTGCCGCTGGACCAGACATCCAGAGCCGCCCCGAATGCGGTTGGTTCCGGCCCTAGTCATCGCGCTTGGTCATCCCATTTCCGTTCCCAAAACCGAATCAAGTGCCGCCCGTCAAGGTGCAAAATCCTACGTACCCGGACCGCGCCCAAACCCGGGCACAGGCGCGTGCAATCCGGGGTTAACATCGGGCAGGGCTGCCGTGACGGTGACCGCCGATCACGCGCCGATCATGGATTGATCCAATATCTGCACACCGTTAATTTTCCAACCGCTTTCCAGTTTTATCATTTGGTAATCCAGCACATGCACCGCCCCTTGGGCATCGGTGATCACCACCCGTTGCCACAAATACCCGGCCATATTCCGCAGGTCAAGATACCGCACCTCGACAGATCGCCACACCATCGGATACCCGCCGCGCACCATGGTACCAAAGTTTTCTGGCGTACGGAAGATATGCCGGATGTTCGGGCTGGCATAGGTAAAGGCCCTAGCAAAATCATCCGCCCTGAACGCCTCGAGCTGGGCGGTGATCGTGGCCTGGATATCCTGGTCTTGCGCGGGTGCTGTAGCCGTCAGCCCAAGGGTAAGCAAAAAGGATAGAATCAAACTGCGCATCATTAAAGCCTCCGGTTTCGCACGTGAACACGGTAGCCCCATCGCCGGATGAGTCAAATCACGTCATGCTGTCAGGACATGCTAGCCGAGCTCGCCCGCCAGTGCCCGATCAATCAATGCCACCATTTCCGCGACACCGTACAGCGCGATAAAGCCGCCAAAGCGGGGTCCCTGGCTGGCCCCCAAGAGCACCTCGTAGAGGGCTGTAAACCAATCGCGCAGCGGGTCAAACCGATCACGGCCAACCGCATACACCACAGATTGCAGCGCCTCATCCTCAATCAGGCCGTCATAGGCCGCCAGTTCGACGCGCAGGGCTTTCAGTGCTTCGCGCTCTTGATCGGTGGGTGGGCGGTAGCGGCGGGTGGGTTTCACAAAATCGTTGAAATACCGCAGCGCAAAGTCTGCCCCCTGATCCAGATCGGGATGCGTTTCGGGCGATGCATTTGGTGCATAGCGCTGGATAAATCCCCAAAGCTGGTCTTTTTTCTCGGCTGCAGAGACAGAGACCAGGTTCAGCAGCATGGCAAAGGATACCACCAGATTGCTTTCAGGCACATTGCCGCCATGGATATGCCAGACCGGATTGTTCAGCCTGGCCTTGTCGTCCTGTCCAGGGTAGGCGCGCAATTGCTGATGATATTCATCCACCGCCTTGGGGATGACGTCAAAGAACATGCGCTTGGCCGTTTTGGGTTTTTGATACATGAAATACGACAGGCTTTCGGTCGCGGCATAGGTCAGCCATTGGTCAATGCTGACACCGTTACCCGAAGATTTTGAAATCTTCTGGCCCTGATCATCCAGAAACAGCTCATAATGAAAATGGTTGGGCGGGCGGGCACCCAGGGTCCGGCAAACCGCATCGTAGATTTTCTCATTCGTGGCGTGTTCCTTGCCGTACATTTCAAAATCCACGCCCAACGCGGCCCAACGCGCACCAAAATCCGGTTTCCATTGCAGCTTTACATGGCCGCCGGTCACCGGCACCGTCCATTCCCGCCCGGTTTCGTCTTTAAACGTAACCGTGCCCTTACGTGCGTCGACGTTGTTCATCGGTACATACATCACGCGGCGGGATTCCGGATGCAGCGGCAGGAAGATCGAATAACTTTGCTGCCGTTCCTCGCGCAAGGAGTTCAGCATGATTTTCATCAGATCATCATATTTTTCCGCACAGCGGAGCAAGATCTGGTCGAACTGGCCGGATTGGTAAAAATCACGGGCTGAAATGAATTCGTAGTCAAAACCAAACGTATCCAGGAACCGGCACAGCATGGCGTTGTTATGGTGACCAAAGCTTGCATGGGTGCCAAAGGGGTCGGGCACATCCGTCAGAGGGCGCTGTAGATATTGTTCCAGGAGCTCCGGGTTCGGAACGTTGCCAGGTACCTTGCGCATGCCATCCAAGTCATCAGAGAAACAGACCAGCCTGGTCGGGATATCGCTGAGCTCTTTGAACGCGCGTCGGACCATCGAGGTGCGCGCAACCTCGCCAAAGGTCCCGATATGCGGCAAACCCGAGGGCCCATACCCGGTTTCAAACAGCACATAGCCCTTGTCCGGTGGTGCCTGTTCATAGCGTTTCAACAGCCGACGCGCCTCTTTGAACGGCCAGGCCTTCACATCCATTGCTGCGGCGCGTATGCTCGACATGTCAGGTGTGCCCCATACCTGCCGCCCCCTGCGGCACGGCAATGTGCTGCTATCTATTGTGCCGCATCGATGCCGTCAATATGGTTAGCACTCGAGTCAGATCGCAAAGAATAGAGCCCATGGCCAGATCCGAAGAATTAAATGTCATGAGCGGACAGGATTGTCTGGTCGCGTTGATGGTAGCCATGTCGGCATCGGACGAACATATCCGCACCGCCGAATTGGTCAAGATCCAGTCCGCTGTGAACATGCTGCCTGTGTTTGCCGGATATGATGTGGACCGGATGAACAACGTCACCCGGATCACGTTTGACCTGTTTGAACAAGAAGATGGGCTGGATGCCCTGTTTGGCCTGATCCGGGGAAACCTGCCAGAACGCTTGTATGAAACGGCCTATGCGCTTGCATGCGATGTAGCGGCGGCGGACGGCACACTCGAGGAACCGGAGCTGCACCTTTTGGCAGAGATTCGGTACCGGCTGAACATTGATCGCCTGCACGCGGCGGGGATTGAACGGGGGGCGCGGGCGCGGCACATGACCTAATACGGCAGGCGGCGATGAGTCGGAGACCAGCCCGTGCCAATGCACCAGCACGGGTTTGCTGGCACCCGGATGCGGCGGGCACAGGTGTGACCGCCGTCAGGGCGTTGCCTCTGGTCCGTTGTCAGTGCCTCGTACCGGGGCACATCCGCGGCTTATGGTGTAATCAAGTATCGTCAATGTCTTAGCCAAGCTAGTGGGCAGCAATTTCAGACCCGTCTGGAGAGATTTCAACATGGTGCTCGTTCTGGACAGAGGCCACCGTGCATGACACAGCCCCGTCAGACGACGCATTCAAACCCGCATTGCCCAGAATGGGCTCCGTGATTGGCGGTGTGATTGGCGGTTTGCCAGCCCAGCCGGGCCTGTCGGGT
>JACOMT010000208.1 GCA_014623385.1 Paracoccaceae bacterium | reverse complement strand
TATGGATATCGCCCACCCGGGCCTGGAGCCCGTTGACGCTGGCACCCACGCGCAAGGCCTCGCGCGTGTCGGCATCCCAGATGAAGGGCGCGTCCACATGGCCCATGTGGCGGGCGAATGGGGCCATGTCGTGGGCGGTGCAGGTGGATTCCAGCACCCCCGGCGGTTTTGGGGCCCCAAACCGTTGCGGCGGGATGATAGGGAGTTGTTCGGGGATGAATACGTCAAGCGTTTGCCGCTGGAGCTTACAGCTGGTCGATACCAAGCTTGCGGAAAAAGATTTCGTTGCGCATCTCAGCATCCCGCAGCACCTTGTCCCAGCTCAGCACCTCTACATAAAGGTTGATGTTCCCAACCCAATTGAACCATCCGTCGCCGTCAGGCATGGGCGTAAAATTCTTTTCAAACTTCAGCCATTCTTTGACCTTCTCCGTGGTTTCACACATCACATAGCCATAAAATGGCGTATTATCAGTGACCCGGATTTGCCGCCCCTTTGGGGTCTTGAACTCGCCCTTCTTGACCTTGTTCACGTATTGAATGATCTGCTTCACAGGGTCTTCATTCGAAGACGGGTCCGCAAAATCATCGCGCCCGGGTCTTTTGAACTCAAAGATGGTGATCGGATTGCTCGCCTGGTTTTCCCCCCGAAACAATACCGGTTGGTCGTACACCAACAGATCAGGGCGCGATCCATCCTTTAGCGGTTTGTCTGAACTCACAAACGCCGTGAAATTAAGGCGCTCATCAATGATCCAGAGATTGTGATCTTCGTAATCCGTGGTCTCTGAATCGCCCTTTCTGGGAAAAATGATGTCGTGGACGACGCCCTCGGTTGAATATTTTTGATCGTCCGTAAACTCAAAGCTCTTCGCAAAGAGCGTGAGCACATGCCTGCGCGGCGCGATATAGCGAATCAAGTCGTTGCGACTGGTCTTTGATATCTGCTCCAGAATCTTCGGCAGGCCGTCCTTGAGCTCTGCCGGGTCTGTTGTGTTGCGCATCTTTTCGACTTCTTTCCGGGTGGCGACTTCCTGGGAAAACTTTGCCTTCTGAAAGATACCCTCTATTTCCTCTGGCGTGGGTTTGCAGGGCATCGGGGCCAAGTCGATATCTTCCAGGATTGTCCGGTGCCAGGGTGCCGATTCCTCAACATAGCGGCGCACCCGTTCACACTTTTGTTGCTGCCGTGTGGTAATCTCATCACCCAGGGCAGCACGCGCGATATCTGCGGCGGCCCGTTCGATATCGTCTTTTGGAACCGGATAAAGCAGATCGGCGCTTTGGGGAAAGTCGAAACCGCCGCGCTCAACCGACACATGTTTATCAAGATACGGGGCGAACACATACGCGTTCACGATATAATAGGTTCGACCCTGCCCCTCGCCCCGGCGGATGCCGGTTCAACAAACGCTTCTTCAAATTCAGGCACAAGTTTAGCAATGGCCGTGTTCGTGACTTTGCGGCGATGGGCCGCCATGATGATCTTGCTCTTCTGATTTCCAGGCGCATAGAGCTTGAACACGCGGACCTGAAACCTCTGCTTTGTGTCTCCGGGTCCAAGCTCGGGTCCAAGCGCAATGTCCCCATTCTGAACCGGCACTTCCTCGATCATTGACGAACGTTGATGGATGAAATCATTCAGGATAATCTGCCCGTTGCCGTCTTCCTCTGCGATCCCGATCTCGGGGCACTGGTACCCCTTGTCGATGAAATACGGCAACAGCCGCTCGACCAATTTGCGCGCTATCGTCTCGATCTTGCGCTCCGGGAATGCCCGTTTGACGTTGCACAACGTGACCCGTGAACCGATGTTGCCGTCCGGGCAGGGGACAATTTGTTCGTTGACGATGATCTCGGTTTCCCTGCCCATCCTGAAGGTGCGCTTATGCCGCCCCTCTGCGTTTTCAAAGACGCTGTCGATAGCCAGGTCGTTGAAATATTTCAGACAGATAAAGCGCCCGAACCCTTTGGCACCTTGGGCAATCTTGTGCTCTGAATAGAGGGTATCGAATGAAGCCCTGTTTTCGTCGTTGAATCCGATGCCGTTATCGATGACCATAAAGCCTTCAACGCCGGGCAGATCGTCCCCAAGCACCTGCTGAACCGAGCGCTTTATGCGAATGTCGACGCGGCCCTTTTCTGGTTTTGCTGTTTCGATTGCATCGATGGCATTCACAATGATTTCGACAAGCGGGGCATAAACATCTGTTTTCCCCGGGCGAATGTTTTCGACCGCGCGTTCGATATTGATGCTGCTCATACCCTGATCTCCGCGTCCGGGGTTCCGGCGGCCAGGGCGTTGATCCAGGCCAGGCACAAATCGCAGGAGCGGTATTGGCCGCTATGGGCGGTTTTTTCTTCGCGCTCGACGATGGGAAAGGTGGAATAGATATAGCGGATGTCGGCACGGTTGGTGATGCCGTAGAGGTGAAAGAACACGGCGTCGAGCCTGGCGCGCAGGGCAAGGCGGCGGTCGGCATCCCAGATGAAGGGCGGCTGTACGGTGCCTGATTCGTCCACATAGCCCATGTCGCGGGCGAACGGGGCCATGTCGTGGGCGGTGTAAGTGAGTTCCAGCACCGTTTCGCGTACGATTTCCCCGGCGGTTTTGGGGCCAAAGCGGCGTTCCTCAAACCGTTCCGGCGGGATGACGGGGAGTTGTTCGACGATGTACCAATTCAGATGCGTGCTTTGCGCCTTTTGTCGGGTCACGTAATCAAACGGCAGCGCGTTCAGGTTTCCTAAAAAAAGTGCTTTATGGTCGGCCCGCTGCGCTTCATCGTTCCAGAGGATAAGAGGGGCTGTATTCCCGACCCCCACCCTGGGAACGACCGCCGATATCATCGTCCGGGCATCGGTGGCCCTGGCGATATCTCGAAACGAGATCACCCATTCGATGCCCGACCGAAGATCAACTTCGGTCTTTGGCACCCAGTATTGAGGGGTCGGCACGAAATCCGGATTGGCCTTTTGCGCTTCAGTTACTGCACCGCTCAGCGCGGCGTTGTGCAAATTGGACGTGTTGACCTCTACCGATGCGGCTCTGTGATCAAAGTGCCAGATCATCTTGCCTTGATAAAGCGGTACCCAGTTTCCGCTTGGGCTGTCATAGATGTTGCCGCCCAGGGGCCAGGCCCCTTCCTGTTCTTCCAGTTCCGTGCGCGTGCGGAACAGGCCCGAGTCACTGGTCATATTGAACATGGCCGCGTACTTTACCGGCCATGTTTTGACCACCTCCCCGGCGGAGCGGTCGACAAGGATCGGCGCGTTTTCATAGATTGCTTTTGTCAGCGCGGCATCGCGGCGCGACCGGAAAATCGGCGCGGTGCCGGTATTCGGGTTCACCCGTGCGAAATCATCCGCGGTCAGTTCAAAACAGCGGTTTGGATCGCTTAGCTCTGCGACGTTGTGCAGAAAGAAGGCGCAGCGCGCCTTTGTATCGGTGGGTGAGGGGCTGGCCACGAAGGCACAGAATTTGAACGATGCGTGTACATGCGGAAAGAACACTTTTTTGTTCTCACTTCAAAGCAGTTGATCT
>JACOMT010000207.1 GCA_014623385.1 Paracoccaceae bacterium | reverse complement strand
CCGCAGGACGATGCGCCGCCCGCGCACCGACACCGACGCGGTCCAGCAAATCCTGGGCACGCGCCACCGCCGCGCGTGCCGCAACGCCATTTGCAAGCTGCGGTAGAGCCACATTTTCCAACGCGGAAAACTCTGGCAGCAGATGGTGAAATTGATATACAAACCCGATATTTTGCCGCCGCACTGCTGTCCGACCGCTGTCGGCCAAGGCCACCGCATCTGTCCCCGCAATCACCACCTCGCCCGTATCGGCGGTGTCCAATAGCCCGGCAATATGCAGCAAGGTCGATTTCCCCGCCCCCGAAGGCGCGACCAGTGCCACAACTTCGCCCGATGTGATGGTCAGATCGACGCCACGCAACACTTGGACCACATTTGGTTTGTTGTGATTGTAGCATTTGATTACGCCCTGCAGGCGCAGTACCTCATTCATAGCGCAGCGCCTCAATCGGGTTCATCCGCGCCGCCCGACGCGCGGGAAACAGTGTGACCACCCAACTGAGGCCCAGGCTCAGCCCCGCCGCCGACAACACATCCCCAAGTGTCACAACGGCGGAGGGGAAAAAAAACCCCCTTTTTTCCAAATCCCGGACGCCGTGACCCGTGACCCAATCGACAAAGGTGTAAACGGCATCAATGTTCCACGCGAACACGATCCCCAGGATCACGCCGCAAATGGTGCCCAAGGTTCCGACAAAGGCACCGCACAGAAAAAACACTCGCAAGACTGATCCCTCGCCAAGTCCAACAGTGCGCAAGATGCCTATATCACGGCTCTTGTTTTGAACCAACATGATCAGCCCGGACACAATATTCAGTGCCGCGATCAGCACCAAGATGGACAGCACGATGAAAATTGCATTGTCCTGCATCCGCAGCGCGCGAATCATGCCGCCCGCCCGGTCCTCCCACGTATAAATATAGGCACGGTCGCCACTGGCCCGCAGCACAGATGCCATCATGGCACCGACATTAGCGGGATCGGTCAGTCGCAGATCAATCTGATCCACCGCGCCCTCTTTGTTGAAAAACGATTGCGCCTTGGCCAAGGGCAGATAGGCACGACTTTGGTCCACAAAGCCCTGACCCGAGGTAAAGACATAGACAACCTCATAAGCAGATACCCGGGGCGAGGTCCCCATCGGGGTGCGGACGCCATCCGGAGATATCAGCTTGACGCGGTCGCCGACGGTGACGCCCAGATCACGAGCCAGCATTTCGCCCAGTGCGATTCCACTGTCAAACCGGTCCAGGTTGCCCCGGGACCGGTCCGGGTTCGTGATCATCGGGTAATCGTTCAGATCCTCAGGCGTAATCCCATAAACATCAACCGGCGCGGTGCGGCCCAGAAAGCTGCCCATGACTTGTTGTCGGACCAAGGGCGCGGCGTTCTGAACACCTGGCAAGGTGCGCAGCCGGTCGGTCAGCGCATCATAGTCGCGGATCAGATGATCTAGCGGAATTTTCGCGGTCCTGTCGCTGACATAATGCACGTCTATATGGGCATTGGCCCCCAACATCGTCGCCACGATGTCAGATCTTAGGCCGGTGCGAACGGCCAGCGTCGCGACCAGCGCAAAGACGGCCAGCGTGATACCCACAAGGCTGATCCAGGTCATCGTACTGACCCCGCCATCGGCGCGCCGCGCACGCAGATACCGCCAGGCAATCATCCATTCAAATTTGGCAAAAGGGGCGGTGCGGCCTGCCATGTCTGCTCCGTTATCGTATTTTGGGCGAACCTATGGACCGCCCACGGCCCGGTCAAGCCGCCGAGGACGGGCGTGTCACCATACGAAAGGGGGCTGATCAGCCTCATCAACCAGGCCATAATCAAGAAACCGATCAGGAACCCTGACCCCGCAAAGCCTGCCTCTTCCCCTTCGGGCAGTAAAGGGTGCCGCCGATTCAGATTCAAGGGTGTACCGGGCCGGGTGCACAATTTCAGGATCGATGAGCCGCATCAGCTGGACCGCCTTTCAACCGTAGAAGAGCCTTCCAATGCGACCGGGTCATCCGCCCAGCCGGTCCATAACGGAGGATCACCACGGACATGCTTTCGGCTCGTGACGAGCAGCTATGTCACCGCCATGTACTCTGTCGGTAAGTGTTTCGTCCTGGGGCGGGCCCATTGGGCTGCATCGGCATCGAGCACGACAACGACCGAGCGCCATTCATCAACCAGCTGTTGCTGGTATTGCTGGATAGCGGCTCCCCGCAGATTCTGCCTGATCGCCACCAGCACCAGCTGGGCGTTTTGTTTTGGCCAGCACGAACTGTCGGGCGGTGCTGCATCGTGGCATAGGCATTGCTCAATCCCTCAAGCGGCGTTTGCAGATCAGCCTGCCCCGCGTTTTCCTGAACCCCGCAGGGGTCGATGCCGGGCGGATGACGGGCGGCCGTTCGCATGATCCCGTCACGGTGACAACCGCGCAAGACATCCCGGTTGACCTTGCTGGCATTGGCCTTGTCGGCCAATACCCGCCTGCGTGTTCGCCGCTTTGACCATGGTATCGAACCCCGGGTTCCCGGCCCGGTTCGCAGGTGCCCCATGTGGACCTTTTTCAGCACCCTTTATAACCAATCCACCTTCAGACAAAAAATTCCTTTGAGTGATGTATCCCTGTACATTATATTGTGCCACCTCACTAAATACAATTCGCGCGTGCGCGGGTAGTGACCATCAAGAGAATTTTAAGTGTTCAAAGAAAATAAATTATTTCACACAAAGTGGTTGCAATGTCAGACTGTGTGGCATATATCCTTATCATGTTCAATAGACAAAAGGATATATCTAATGAACGATAAAATTTGGGAAAAATTGTTAAAAAACAAGGCCACACGCGAGGAAATGCGCGAAGCATTATGGATATCGTATATTATGCTTAGTGAACTGTATGATGAATGTCCTGAAGCCTATGATCGTGCAGTGGCCATTGCTCGAAAAATTCTTGTAAAAAAATTGCTATAAGTGGTTGCAAAGCAAAACAAAATGACCTATATTAAAATCAATCGCACAGAAGTGCGCGAGATTCTAACACGGAGAACAAAATGAATTATCTAGACCCAATAACCAATCGCAATGGCCGATATGACGTGATATGCAAGGGTATTGATTACACTGGCTTTTATGAGCTTACACCAGATCGTAAGAAAGTAGTATCGTGCAAGAGGGGCAAATTTTTGTCCAATAAGCCTAACGAGCGTGGAACAGTTCATTACAGTTTGTATAAAGATGGTAAGTGCACATCTATCAAACATGATTGGATTGTTGCCAGTCTCTTTGTGCACAACTCCAACCCAAAATTGTATACTAGTGTAGCGCATCATGATCTTGATGAAACCAACGGTGACGCGTCTAATCTGTTCTGGACCACGCACGAACATGCGGTAAGACGTGCGCGAAGAAAATCGTAAAAATACCACAAGGGGGTTGAAAATCTCAACCCCTTTACCTACGTTAAAAGTGTAGCAAGAAAGAGTGCTGCACAGACAACACAGCAAAGTCGATGAAACTTGCCCCGTCCGGGCAAGAGAAGCCGTTGGATTTCATCTTC
>JACOMT010000206.1 GCA_014623385.1 Paracoccaceae bacterium | reverse complement strand
GTTCCCCCCCGGGACAGGGACCTGTCCGGGACCTGCGCCGCCCCCGGCAACCGCAGCGCGCGGACAGCTTTGGGCTTGAATACTGGTGCAGGCTGTGATGAACTGCGGTTCTGACAATGCCGGGCAAATCCAATGGAGTATAACCTGTGACCACACCGACCTTTACAGCGCGCACCGGTGACGCAAACCCGCTCAACGGATTCGTTGTAGGGACTTTTAGTAACCCCGCCTTTGGTGATGTTGACAACGACGGCGATCTCGACCTCGTCGCGGGGGTCAATGATGGTACCTTTGCCTGGTACGAGAATACGGGCACTGCCAGTGCCCCGGCCTTTACAGCACGCACCGGTGATGCAAGGCCAGCGAAAAGTCCAGCAGACCGGACAGAATGGCCAAATCAACGCGTTCGCCGGGTAGCGCGCGGTGATCGGATCGCGTGATGCACCAGCGGGTGTTCCGACCGGAAATGCGAATACAGAGCACCGGGGTCAGCAGGATATCGGCCATATGCCATTCCAGCCGGTCAGATCTGCGGACCTGGCAACGTACCAAACTGCCGCCGTTCAACCCGGTCAATCAGCAGCGACACCCGAAAGGGCAGAACGTCCGGGGTGATGAGGTGATCATGTCCAGCATCCGAATACCTTTAACGGGAATCGTCCCGTGCAGAAATACGTCTGACGTCAAGGACGGTTTATATG
The DNA here is from genome assembly GCA_014623385.1 of Paracoccaceae bacterium. GTDB lineage: Bacteria > Pseudomonadota > Alphaproteobacteria > Rhodobacterales > Rhodobacteraceae > JACOMT01. The sequence continues at coordinate 6,375 of JACOMT010000206.1, read as the reverse complement.
TTTCCGCCACAGGTCATAAGCCTTGCGCATCACTGTCGGCAGGTCGCCGGGTCGGAACCGGTCCGGGGTCATGAATTGGCCAACTGACGGTTCGGCAGTCTGGGGCAGGGTCGCGAATTCGACCTTCAGTATAAGATGGAAATGGGTGAACGTATGGCGTATCTCGCCGGTCAGGGACTGCCACGCAGCATCGGCGGGGGGGGTTGGTGCAGGGGCGTCGGCCCCTTCCCAATCCGATCCCGGCCAGCCCAGCATCCCACCCAACAGCCCCTTGTCCGGGCGGGTTTCCAGTAAAAGCGCCCCATCGGCGCGCGCCCCGATATAAACAATGCCGTGCCGGGTGGGTTTCGGTTTTTGGGCTGTTTTGCGGGGCAGGTCAGTCGCCCGCCCCGTCAGGTGGCCGAGGCACGCGCCCGACCAGGGGCACAGGCTACAGGTCGGGCGGCGAGCAGTACAAATGGTGGCACCCAGATCCATGACCGCCTGGGCATAATCGCCGGGGCGTGCCTGTGGGGTCAGGTCGGTCACACGCGCCCTAAGCACCGGTTTTGCCGCAGGCAGCGGCGTGCTGATAGCAAACAGGCGGGCCATCACCCGTTCGATATTCCCATCCATCACCGGGCTGGGCAGATCATAGGCAATCGCCGATATCGCGGCGGCGGTATAGGGCCCAATCCCGGGCAGCGCGAGCAGCCCCTCATAAGTGCCCGGAAATGCGCCATCCATGTGGTCCGACACCTGCCGTGCACATTTCAACAGGTTCCGGGCCCGTGCATAGTACCCCAGGCCTGCCCATTCAGCCATGACATCTGCCTCATCCGTCGCCGCCAGGTCGCGCACGCTGGGCCACCGCGTCATGAACCGGGGAAAACGGCCCCTGACTGTCGCCACCGTGGTCTGTTGCAACATGATTTCCGATAGCCACACACGATATGGATCGGGCATGACACCGGTCGCGCGCTCCGCAGGTCCGACACGCCATGGCAACACACGTGCATGGTGATCGTACCAGGTCAGCAAATCCTGTGCACGCGGCTTTGGAATATCCGTTGTATCACGCAAGTTTTATGATCTCTGGTTGTGGTTGTTCTGGTACCCCGACCTGTGCATGTTAGACTGACAGCCAATGACCAGCAAATTGCCCCATGCACGCCAGACCACGACCCATGGATTTCAGCGGGTGGATAAACTGTTGCAAAGCCGGATCCGCCAGGCGGCGGCGGACCGGGGATTTGCGGTTGCACGCCTGTTGACGCATTGGGCCGAAATTGCCGGGCCGGACATCGCGGTCATGGCCTATCCGGTAGACATCAGCTACCGGCGGCGCGGGCTCGGTGCCACCCTGACCGTGCTGACCGTCGGGGCCAATGCGCCGGTGCTGGAAATGCAGCGCGAGCAGCTGCGTCAAAAGGTGAATGCGGTTTACGGCTATAACGCCATCAGCCGCATACGAATCACCCAGACCGCCGTCACCGGGTTTGCCCGGGCGCATGCCATGCTCCGGGGTGCCGCGGCCCCCCCACCCGTGCCACGCAACCCTGATCCCGGCCCGCGGGATGCCGCCGTGCAGGAATGCCGGACCGTGGCAGATGACGACTTGCGCGCGGCACTGGAACGGCTGGGCCACAACATCTATCAGAAATCCAGACTTTGGCGAAAGGAACCCGGATGAACCGAATACGCACCATCGCCCTTGCGACGCTGGCTGTTGCCGCGGGTGGCTTTTTTGTGACGACCCCGGATCGCACGGGGGTGCCGCATTCGCTGACCGGCGCGGCCTTTGCCCAGGATGCCGGGGTTGATGTCAGTATGATCCATGAAATGACCCTGGGGGTCGAGGATGCGCCGGTCACCATCATTGAATACGCCTCCTATACCTGTCCGCATTGCCGGGTCTTCCACGAAGGTCCGTATAAACAGCTGAAGGCCGATTATATCGACACCGGCAAGGTCAGGTTCATTTATCGGGAAGTGTATTATGACCGGTTTGGGCTCTGGGCCTCGATGGTGGCCCGATGTAGCGGCCCCGAAAAATTCTTTGGCATTACCGAACTGCTTTATGCGGGCCAGGACAGCTGGTCGCGTGCGGGTGATCCTGTGGCAATCGTCGATGAACTGCGCAAAATCGGACTATTGGCCGGAATAGAACCCGAAGCACTGGATGCCTGCCTGCAGGATGCGACCAGGGCCCGGACCCTGGTTACCTGGTACCAACAAAATGCCGGGGCCGATGGCGTGACTTCGACGCCCAGCTTTGTCGTGAATGGGCGTAAGGTCACGAACCTGTCTTATGGCGATTTACAGGCACTGATTGAACAGGAATTGAACAGGAATTGAACGGCTAAGCCGTTTGCAACACCCGATCAGTGCCAAAACGGCTGCTGTGTGGTCATGGTGGCGGTGCAGTCGCCAGAATGCTGCGGCACAGATCGTCAGCATCGTGCACCGACAATCTTACGGGCAACGTGATCACTTTGGTCCGGAACGCCGCTGGCAATCGCACCGCATCCTTTTCCGTTGTTACCAATTGCGCGCCCAGTGCCTTTGCCGCGGCCTCCAACCGGTTCATCAGCGCGGTCGAGAGCGGTTGATGGTCATCCAGCGGTTCCGCCCGCCGAACCCGGGCACCGAGCGCGTTCAACGTGTCAAAGAATTTGCCGGGCTGTCCGATTCCGGCAAAGGCCAGCACATCCATGGCCCGCCAATCCATCCCCGTTTGCAAGGGGGCGACTTGCCCCGTGTGGTGAGGCAGGGTCAAACAGGTCGCCCAGATGTTCCTGAACCGGGTCTGTTCCGCAGTTCCGCCCAGGGTCAGCACAGCATCGGCCCGGGCCAGCCCCGCCGCGACCGGTTCCCGACCCGCAGGCAAACAGGCACCGTTGCCAAATCCAATGCGGGCATCGGCAACGATCAGCGAAAAATCCATGGCCAGCCCCGGGTTCTGAAACCCGTCATCCATCACGACCACGGTGGCCCCTGCCGCGGCGGCGGCGCGGGCTCCGGCGGCCCGGTCCCTGGCCACCCAAACCTCGCCAAAGGCGGCCAGCAACAGGGGTTCATCGCCCACCTGCGACGCATGGTGCCGGGCCGGGTCAACGGCAACCGGCCCGGCCAGCGACCCGCCATAGCCCCGGGTCACCACATGCGGTTCATGCCCCGCATTGCGCAACAGGGTCACCAGCCAGATCACCGTTGGTGTCTTGCCGGTTCCGCCAACGTTCAGATTGCCAACACAGATCACGGGGCATTTGATCCGCACACCAGGGCCGCGCGCGACCCGCCGCGCGGTGGTCTCTGCATAGATCGCCCCGAGCGGCGACAAAAGCCACCGCCGCAGATCGAATCTGTCCGGCGGTTTGGCCCAGAAGTCAGGGGCGCGCATTGATCCCCCGGGTTGCCGCATCCCACCCGGCCAGGACCCGGGGCTCCGGCGTATCTGGGCGCAGCACTGCATCCGACAGGGCCGCTCGCGCGGCTGCTGCGGTCACCAGCCAGCCCGGCGCGGCGGCATTGAATGGGGATCGCCTGCCATGTCCCGGGCCAACCGATCTGCCCGGATAGCCCGGCGGCGCCCGCTGTAGCCACCCTGGCAGGTCGTGCGAATGGTTGGTCAAAATCACCTGTGTATAGTCATTGATGGGCCGCCAGCCAAACCGGATGCCCGACCGGGGTTCCGGCGATGGCGGCGATTACGTCATCCAGACCAGCGGCTGGCCCGGGGCTTTGCAACAATGGTACGGCCTCCGTGCGGTTGGCCAGGATGCTGAAAATTGGCGCAGGGATGCGCACAGTGGACCGCAGCGGCGGGCCCGGTTTTCGGCGTCCAGCAAAACCAGCGAGCATGGCGCAATTGGTTCGGGCATACCGGCCCACCGGCCCATACAGGGTCGCCAGTGGGGCCAGAACCACCTTGCGTCCCGCACCCGTGCCGGGTGCGGCAGGGATCGGGATGGTAGCACCTGTTTTCGGCACCATGGCACAGCCGGGCGTACCGGCCGCTTCCTCCGGGACCCGATCAAAGATCAGTCCAGCGCCTCAGTGGGCGAGGCCGCCACCTCTTCATCCCGCAAGCGATGCAGATGGGCGATGAAATACCGGGTATGTGCGTTGTCGACGGTCCGTTGCGATTCGGCTTTCCATGCGCTATAGGCCGAGGCATAGTTCGGGAACATACCGACGATATGAATATCATTGACATTTTTGAATGCGTTGCGCGTCGGGTCGATCAATTCGCCCCCGAACACCAGATGCAGGCGCTGGGCCATATCCGCCTCCTTGTCAGCCAGGGTGTCTGACTGTGCCGGAACCCTATGCAACAGCAGGTCGGGGGTCAAGTTCGGGGTCGTTTCACCGCCATCACGGCGCGATGCAAATCCGGATTGCCCGCAATGATGCCGTTTGTGGCGGGATGCGCATTGTTGAACCGCAGGGCGTGCCCGATCTGGTCTGTGCAACACCCCCCTGCCTCGCGCAGGATGATGTCACCCGCAGCAATATCCCATTCCCAGGACGGGCGAAAGGTCAGGATGCCATCAAACCGCCCTTCCGCCACCAGTGCCATCCGATAGGCGAGCGAGGGGCGATAGGAGCACTGAAACAACGGCACCCGCGTCCAGTGTTCCGGGTCCAGGTTTGGTCTGGTGACCAGCATTTGTGCCCGATCCAGGTCGGATTGATCCGATACGGTCAAACCGGATCCGTTCAACGTCGCACCCTGATTTGCCGCCGCGGCGTATAACAGACCCCGGTTCGGCAGATAGATCACACCCGCAACACTGCGCCCGTGTTCAATCAGCGCAAGTGAATGGGCCCAGGTGTTTGATCCTTTTGCGAAGCTGCGCGTGCCATCAATGGGGTCCACCACAAACACCCGGTCGCGGGTCAGGCGGTCGCCGGTGTCTTCGGTCTCCTCTGACAGCCAGCCATAGTCCGGTCTGGCCCTGCAAAAATATTCCGACAAAAACGCATCAACCGCCAGATCCGCCTCGGTCACCAGACCGGTGCCATCCGGTTTCATCCATTTTTGCGCATCGGACCCGAAATACCGGCAGGCAATATCGCCCGCCTGCTGTGCCGCGTCGATCAACAGCGCAAGATCATCGATTAATGACAAGGCGCACCCCGTCGTTCATGATCAAAGGCGCGACGCGCGACATGCGCTGGAACAACCAGGTTGCCGATAATGGTGCATTGGTTCACCGGACCGGCGCTATGGCCATCCCCGGGCCCCGGGCCCCCCATGCTATGGGAATGGTCCCCGGTGTCCGGGCTGAACGTGTTACCGGTCATCAATATGATCAACACCACTGTGCCCATGTCCCGCATCAGATCCGCGCGGCTGGCCGTGCCCTGGGTGAATGCGGTGTTCCGGGTCCCGGACGACGGGGTTGAGGATCTGCCGCGGACCGCATGCGCTGTGGGCCGCAGCCCCCGTTTTCGTGCTGTGGCCGGATCCGGCGTCCAGCCCTGTAACACACCATCCCGGACAAGCACCCGCTGCCGGGTTGGGCGCGAGCCGGTCACGCGCGGGCAATGCGGATCCTCGATCAACGACAGGCCCGGGGGCAAAACCGGTGCGCGCATCGTGCCCGTCACCCCAACCCACCTTGCGCCACCGCCGCCCCTGGCGGATCAGCGAACCGGTGTTCCAATGCGTCAAACAATGCGTCAAACAAGGCCGGAAAGGTGCCTGTGGCTGGTTTGTGCGGGCAGAACCGAAACCGTGCGTCGGTTCGCCGTTGGGCGCAGATCGGCACCAAAAACACGCATATCTCTGTCATGGTTCCGTTCCCTGCAATGGTGACACAGGATATACACAGGATATACACAGGATGTACACCATATGCACCGCCTTTTTGCAATAGCTGGCGTTGGCACCCTGGCACCTGGCCGACCCCCTCTATGTTCCAGGGCGGACGCTTCGGCAACGCGGGCGTCACAGTTTCCGCACATCTCCCGGGATCGGGCCAGGAACCCGGGTAAGGGGGCTTCGGGCGGCGCGCTCGGCCTTTATGCCGCCGGGTCAGGGCACCACAGCGTGACACAGGCCCCCGGATCCGTTCCGCCTGTTCCGGCGTCCCTTCCGCGCATATCGACCGAAAATAACGGCATCCACCCCTGCCGCACGGGCCGCGTCAGGCATTTGACCGGGGCATCGGAAACACCTGTCCCGGGTCCGGGTACTCGCATCGGCGGCACCCTGAAGGGGCAGCACAGGGTTCCGGAAAGGTCTGTGATATTACTGGATGCGCTGGCCGTTGGCCAAAACATGGCCCTGGTCATTGATTTCAAGGGTCGAGGTCAGCGTGTCCGGTGCATCCCCCGGAATCGCCAGCATCCCCATCATCCCCCGCGCCATCATCGCCGACTGTTGCG
>JACOMT010000205.1 GCA_014623385.1 Paracoccaceae bacterium | reverse complement strand
GCGGCGTGAAGAGGGACAGGCCCTGGCCTCCGGCGGGGATGTTTATGATGCGTTGCTGTGCGATTATGAACCCGAAACCACCGCCGCTCATATAAAGGCCATCTTTGATGCCATGCGGCCCCGGCTGGTTCATTTGCGAACGGCGATATTGGACAAACCGGAACCCGCCGTCGTTGTCGGTACCTTTGATGATGGGGCACAAATGCAGCTATCGCAAACTCTGGCCAGAACCTTCGGCTATGACCTTTCCCATGGCCGCGTGGACAAGGCGGTACATCCCTTTAGCATTGGCAGCGGGCTGGACGTGCGCATCACAACTCGGACCCAGCCGGATGATCCGTTCAACTGTTTCTATTCCACGATCCATGAGGTCGGGCATGCCACCTATGAACAGGGGGTGGACCGGAATTATCTGATGACGCCACTGGGGCAGGGCGCATCAATGGGCGTACACGAAAGCCAAAGCCGCCTCTACGAAAACCAACTGGGGCGCAGCCGCGCCTTTATTGGGTGGCTTTTTGGCCAAATGCAGTCGGTTTTTGGCGATTTCGGGATCGCGGATGAACAGGCCCTCTATGCCGCCGTGAACCGGGTCAAAAATGGCTATATCCGGACCGAGGCGGATGAGATCCAATACAATCTGCATATTATGCTGCGGTTCGATTTGGAACGCGCGTTGATGCAAGGGGATCTGCAAGTCCCGGATCTGGAGGCAGCCTGGAATGATCGCTTCGCATCGGATTTTGGCTATGCCGTGGACCGCCCGTCAAACGGGCTGTTGCAGGATGTGCACTGGTCCATTGGGCTGTTTGGGTATTTCCCGACCTATGCCCTAGGCAATGTCTATGCGGGATGCCTGTACGTCGCCTTGCGGCGGGCACTCCCCGATCTCGATGGGCAATTGGCGGTTGGCGACACATCTGCGGCAACAGACTGGTTGCGGCAACAGGTTCAGCAGCATGGCCGCCTTTATACCCCGCGCGACCTGATTGAACAGGCCAGCGGTATGGCACCGGACCATGAACCATTGGTTGCGTATCTTGAGGACAAATTCGGCCAGATCTACGGGCTGTGACCGCCAAGCCTCCACAACACCTGCGGAAATAGCCAAGCCCAAAAGCCAAAAACAATCAATCTGCCCAAAACAGGATCATCACCGTTCCAGGAACGAAATAAACCTATCCCGGCAGGACCGCAAAGAAGAGGGGATACGCTCATTCGCGTAATAACCATATGGAATATCACGCCGATGGCGCATACGACACGCGCAAATGCCACGACGTCAGTGCCGTCAGTGCCGCACGAGGAGCCGCAGTCATCATCCCGTCGCGCAAAAATGCACGACCGTGGAAACCTGATACCGCAGGTGCTGTCGCGCGGAACACGGCGTTACAGGGTTACGGGCCTGCAAGTATCCTGGCCGGGTGCTGTGGCGACGGTGTTGACCGGATATCAGCGTCGAAGTCGCGCAGAGACAGGGATGAACTGCGTTGCTCTCATGGCCAAAGAATTATGACCGGCAGGTCACAGGGTATCAGTCCGTATAGCGGCGCTTATACCCCCTAGCATACCCTTTACAAGGCACGTAGCATAACGTCGTCCGGGGAAATAAGCACAAATCTGAACATCTCACTTAAAAGCCTTTTGGCGCAATTAGCCTTCTCTAACAACCCGTCATTAGGACAATTCAACGATCATATTTGTGGTCTCTTTAGCCCCTTGGGTCCCAAACAGCTGTGAGCTTCAACAAAAATGAGGTATTCCGGTAGAAGGTTTATGCATTTTGTTCAGAAGACACTCTTGCGTAAATGAAACCTCTCAACAAATATTTCTTTGTTTGTTTGATACATAATATATCAATACCATAATATATTGATATCATACTTGGAAAATCAAGTATATAGCTCAAAAAAATTATTAATTTAGATTTCCTAGCTTGGATCAATCTGTTCAGTGGATTGTTTCTGTAGTCACCCATATACACATCCATACAAAATATCTGTTCAGAACGTTCTGCCCAGTAGTTTGTTCTTGCTCTTATACGTGCCCATTTGTCTTCCACACGATAATGATTGAGATAAAAACAAGTTTTTCATTGTTATCATCAATAACACATATAAAATAATTGTACAATTCTTTGGTAATCACATGACCACCATGACGTTCATAGATAGCAACCGCCTCTTCCAGTGTTAGTTCTGCCCAAGCTACCGAACCTATCATCATGCATCCGAGCAGTGCAACAATAACATCTTTCATCGTCATATTCCGTATATTTTTCTAGGTTACTACTAAACCTAGTACAGTAAACCGTCCAGTGCTCATCAATCCTTTTTACTGCTTTTGATTGTATTTTTATTTTCAAATTCTTCAACATGTTGACGGGAGGCTTTGCTGTAAAATCTGGCCATCCAGGCGGTTGGCAAGGCTCTGCGCACCGCGGTGTTCGGGCGGAAGACGATATCAGATTATCTGAAATCCCTGACCGGGTTTCAGAAGCGTTGAGTGCTGTGCATTGAAGACCGGAAAGTGAACATGTTAATGTAAGAACTGTCACGTGAAGCAATACCGGGCGCTGCCGCGAAAGCGATTTGGGATCACAATTCACCCGGATAAAAACTGCGCGGGTTAGTTGAAAAACTCTTATTGTCATGCTCCTGGCCACACTGAATCTTGCGTTGCTATCGATGTGGTGCACCACCATCGAGCTAGGATCGGGTTGCCTCAATGGCTTATTGGCGCTATCCCGTCTTTAACTTTGCTCGGTTTATTAGCGGCCTGTGCGCCCTGTCTGCAAAACCACGCAGCGGTGAAAGCAATTATATGAAGACTCTTCGGGAGATGGGTTTTGCGTCTTCACGTGAAGGGCAACTTTGGAATACTGCAGCTTAGTTGTTCCATACCGGATGATCATCATATAGTCCCTAGTTGGCCTGCGCTTTTCATGGCACGATCTGTTCTGAGGACTCTGTTTAAGAAGGATGGAGTGCTGCAAATCAGGTTGCATAAGGCAGCGACGACGACACCCGGGATCGGGCGGCCATTCAGGCAGGTCCGGAGCCAGAGCGTGGTAACCAGCACAGAGCACTACGGCATTTCAGGGCAAACAATTTGGAAGTGGCACAAGCGGGCTCACGTGTCGAGGGCTACAGCCACAGACGCCGACAACCGGTGCAGGAAGCCGTGGCTATGGCGTTGTGCAAGGCGCTATTTGGAGGATTGCGGACAAACCATCAATCCGGTATGCTACCGGGGGGCGTTCAGGGGTGGTTTGATGCACCTGTTTTTGCGCGGTTCCGTGTCGAACGCAGTTCGGATTGGCGCAGATAACGTTCTGACCAAGGATTGACACCCTAATGGACTGGCGGTCGTGTTTGCCGACATGCAAGCGTGCGTTGGGGTGCTCTGGGATCGGACCTCAGGGTTATGATCCGCTGGCCCACTTCACGTGTCTGCTGCTCGGGCAGTGGCACCCCGAAGCTGGCGCGCGCACTCTCAATTGCGGTTGGATTTCATGCTGTTTGCAGCCCCGACCTCTTTGCACCTGTGCCCGATGCGACGACCCATTGCCGTTTTCGCAACCTGTGATGATCTTCTGG
>JACOMT010000204.1 GCA_014623385.1 Paracoccaceae bacterium | reverse complement strand
CCCGGTTTCGCGTATCGCATTCACAAAGCTCAGCTTGGATCCGCCATCCGTTGTCAAATCCTCGACCAGTAAAACGCGGTCGCCTTTGCCCATCTGGCCTTCGATCCGGGCGTTGCGCCCATAGCCTTTGGGTTTCTTGCGCACATAGGTCATGGGTAGTGCCAGGCGTTCGGCTATCAGTGCAGCAAAGGGGATGCCCGCAGTTTCGCCGCCCGCGATGGTGTCAAACGCCTCGAACCCCGCACTGCGCATCACGATGACGGCCATAAAATCCATCAGGGTAGAGCGGATTCGGGGAAAGCTAATCAGCTTGCGGCAATCAATATATACCGGGCTGGGCAGACCCGATGACAAAGTGAACGGTTCTTCGACGTTCATATGAACCGCCTGGATTTCCAACAACATCCGCGCGGTCAGGCGAGCCATGTCATCGGGCGATGGGTAAGAAATTGGGATCATCCGGGGGAAAAGACAGTAGTCAGGAGCTTTGCGTTATGCACCTGGTGGCAGGGGTTCAGGTTGTTCCAATCCTTGCCCTGCAATGCGGCTTGGGGGCTTAAAACCGCGCGCGTCAAATATGTAGACAGGACCATACCTTATCTTTCGCACTAAACATGCTTGGATAAAATTGACAGTGCACACAAGAATTACAGCTTTCAATACGTAAAGTTGTCTTCAATCCCTGACTGGAACCAGAGTTCGACAGACAGGGTAAGAGATTTGCCAGAGTTAGAAAAATTTGCGAGCAGCATCGGCTACGATCAAGATATGCACCCGCGCATATTTTATGCCGTTCACATCGCCGTTCACATCGCCGTTCACATCCATGTCGCCTGCTTTTTCATTTTGCGCTGAAAATTATCCCGCTTTCAGTCACTCAAGTCATTTAGCAGGATCAGCCCTGCTATTTTCGCGCCTTCGCGTTCCATCCCGCCGTGCAGGTCGCGCACCAGGCCAATCCCGACATTCTTGCCATCCTTGACCTCCAGTAGCATGTACCTAGAAAATGTGCTTATCTGTCAGCTTGTAAAGATGATCTTCTGGCCGGGGGGTTGCCGTCAGATCGGGGATCACGGGCCGAAGCGGTACCAAAGTGCCGCCCCCGCCCGGCAGCCATATTGACGCGCCGCAGACCGTGCCGGGCCCGGGTTCGGTACCATGGTTGAAGGGGCGAACGCACAGGCGGGTATTGGCCGACAAGGTCTATGCCAGCAAGGCCAACCGGGGCCCCCCCTGTGCGGTCGCCACCGTGACCGGATCATGCGAACAGGCCGTCCGTCATCGACCCCTCGTGATCGACCGACCCCTGCGTGCCCGGGGGAACCGCGGGGGCAGGCTGAACCTCAACCGCCGCTTGAAGGGTTACACAATGCCTATGCCACGATGACGCGCCGCCCGATAGTTCGGGATGGATAAAAAAACGCCCGATTGGCGATGATGGCAATCGCGTAACCAGACCACCAAAACCGCTTTGCCCGCTGTTTTGCCCGCTGTAACGCCAGCGGACCGGACAGAATGGCCAAATCAAAGCTTTCACCGAACATCACGCGCTCACCCCAGAGATCTTCCCAATCTGTCCCGGCAGAGGCCGCCCGGTTTCGTCTTTATAAATGGCATAATAATAATTGTGGGTTGAGTCGAAGGGCGGGTCGAGGTAGATCAAAGCGACATCGCCAGGACTGCCTGCCATTTCCTGTATAATGGTCATGCAATCGCCATAATACAGTCGATTCACTTCCATTCGGCTGTCCTTAGCAAGTCGCAGCTTGTGTCAGGCTGCGGTAACGCGCCAATGCAGATCAAAGCCCGGGTCAAAAACAGTTACGGGACCGTCATCGGTGTCGATCTTGTCCGGGTAATCCACCGCCGCGCCTTTGGTCAGGGTCACGGTCCGGGGGTTCACGGGCAGGCGATAGAACGACGCACCATGTTCGGCGACATAGCCGTTCAAGCGATCCAATGCCCCCTCAGCCTCGAATACCTCTGCCAGGATCGATAGGGTGTTCGTCGCCGTAAAACATCCGGCACAACCGCAGGCGGTTTCCTTCAGCGGGTCCAGATGCGGGGCGCTGTCGGTGCCCAGAAAGAATCGGCTGTCGCCGCTGGTTGCCATCTTGCGTAGGGCCAACCTGTGCGTTTCACGCTTGGCCACGGGTAGGCAATAATAATGCGGACGGATGCCCCCGGCCAACAGATGGTTGCGGTTGATCACCAGATGATGAGTCGTGATCGTGGCGGCCAGATCATGCGCGGCTGATCGGACGTAATCCACGCCGTCGTTTGTGGTGATATGTTCCACCACAACGCGCAGTCCGGGTGTCGAACGGCGGAGCGGGTCCAGCACCCGGTCGATAAATACCGCCTCGCGATCAAAAATGTCGACATCAGAATCCGTGACCTCGCCATGAACGCACAGGGGCAGACCGATTTCAGCCATCTTTTCCAGCACCGGCCGTACCTTTTCAAAATCCCGCACGCCATTGGCGGAGTTGGTGGTCGCACCCGCAGGGTATAGCTTGACCGCAGAGACCAGACCGCTTGCCGCAGCGGCGGCCACATCTGCGGGATCTGTGTGTTCGGTCAGATAAAGGGTCATTAGCGGGGTAAATGTCATGCCTGTTGGCAGCACGGCCAGAATGCGATCCTTGTACGCCGCAGCCTGCGCACCTGTCACAATTGGGGGCACCAGATTCGGCATTACGATGGCGCGGGCAAAGTAACGGGCCGTTTCGGGCAGAACGGCGCGTAAAATAGCACCGTCGCGCAAATGAAGATGCCAGTCATCCGGGCGGTTCAGCGTGATTTCATGCGTCATGTCGCCTTTGCTAGCAAAGCAAGACAGGGCTAACCAGAGGGCAGGACGATTTGCGCGGCTCTTAAGCCTATCTTCGCTGCTACAGGCGTGGCGCACTCATGCACAAGACCCTGGAATTCTGGCACAGTTATCCGGTTGACGCGGACCAACGGTTCGCTTTCCCGGCGGTTGTGGACACAAGTCCGGATGCGGGGATGCGGTCCCGGGGCCATATTATCCCGTATTGCAACAACGGTGGGCCGGGCATTGTCCCCGATTTCTCGCAGGGCTTTTGTCAAAGTGCGTCGCCCTACAGGAATTGCAACCCAGATCGGAACGGGCATTTCCCGATATTGCAGGAACAGGCCCATCACCTGCGCCACGGGAACCGTGCATTAGTGTATTCTGTGCCATGCACATCAATCAATGCGCCAAATTAACCAACAGGCGCATACAAACTGGCCTTTGATTACGTCGTGGGACAAACTAATAGTGTTGATTGTCAGCCAAGGTGCGGGATGGGCATATCTATACCTCGTCTCTATACCTCGTCGAGTGTGTCGGCGCGTACCGGACATGGCGCTTGCCGTGATCGGGAACTGTCTGTCCCCGGACCACGCGGCAAGTGCCGCAAACCCGGATCCCGATAACGATCCGTTTGCATAAAAAATATGTCTGCGTGGGCGCGTGATGTTCGGCTATTACCGGTGGTTGCGGGTTGAGGGGTGCCACGCAGGTTCTGCCCGATTGCCACCAGCGCCAGTTGGGCGTTTGTTTTGGCCAGCCCGCACTATGGGGTGGTGCTGCATCGTGGCATAGGCATTGCGCAACCCCGCAAG
>JACOMT010000203.1:5865-8023 GCA_014623385.1 Paracoccaceae bacterium | reverse complement strand
CCCAAAACCTTTAAGGGGAACTGGATCGACTTGCGCAACACGAACTTGCAAGGCTTTGACCTGCGCGGACTGTGCTATGATGGGGCCAACATGCAGAATGCGTACTTCCACGGGGCACAGATGCAGGGGGTGCAACTCAACGACGCGGACCTCTTTTATGCACATCTGCAGGGGGCGGACCTCTTTTATGCACATATGCAGAAGACGAACCTCTCATATGCACATATGCAGGAAGCGGAGCTAGGAGGCGCACAGATGCAGGGGGCAAACCTCGCATGGGCAAAGATGCAGAGCGCGCACCCTGCATCTGTGCAGATGCAGGGCGCAAACCTGGAAGGGACAGATTTGCGGGACGCAAACCTGAACGAGGCACATCTGCAGAATGCGCACTTCCATGGGGCACATCTGATGGGGGCAAACCTGGAAGGGGCGCAGATGCAGGGAGTGGATCTCTTTTGTGCGCAGATGGATGCCAGGACCAACCTGAGGTGGGCCAATCTGCGTGGTGCCGCACTCCAGTCGGGCGACTATACAAACGTCCCGCAAATCGTGGATCACCTCGACACGCTCTTTGGCGATGCCACCGTCAAACTGCCGGTCCTGCCGGACGGCGTGACCGCCCCGGGCCGCTTTGCAAAACGCTATGCGGATCGGGACCAGTTTAAAACCGCCTGGCGCGCATGGCAGGCGGCAATCGGCTTTGACCCGGATGATCCCGACACGTGGCAGGCACCCGGGGGCGACGGATAGCGCGCCCCTATCCCTATGCCCCGGCATCGGGCATAAGGTGCCAAAGCGATTCGTAAAGGGACAGGGGCCATGCACGACATCCGCGCCATCCGTGCCAATCCGGCCGCTTTTGACGCCGCCTGCGCACGGCGGGGGGACGCACCAGTGGCATCGGCGCTGTTGGCATTGGACGAGGCGCGCCGTGCCAGGATTCACGCCGCCGAAACCGCGCGGGCCGAACAAAACAGGGCGGCCAGAAGCGTAGGCGCGGCAAAGGCCAGGGGTGACGAGGCCAGCTTTGCCCGTTTGCGCGCGCTCGTGGGCGAAAAAAAGGCCGAGGTTGCCAGAATGCAGGCCGCCGCCAAAGAGCTGGACACACAGCTGACCGACAGGCTGGCACGCATCGCCAACCTGCCCGCCGATGACGTCCCCGACGGCGCGGATGAAACCGGCAATGTGGAAATCAAACGCTGGGGCACACCGCCCGGGTTCGATTTCACCCCGAAAGAACATTACAAAATCACGGGCGTTGCTGCTTTGATGGATTTTGAAACGGCCGCTAAAACCAGCGGCGCGCGGTTCGTGATCCTGAACGGTGCCTTGGCCCGCATTCACCGGGCGCTGGCCCAGTTCATGATCAACACCCATGTGGACCAGAACGGCCTGACCGAAATGCAAACCCCCGTGCTGGCCCGTGACGAGGCGATGTATGGTACCGACAAGCTACCCAAATTCGGCGGCGACAGCTATCAAACCACCAATGGCTGGTGGTTGATCCCTACATCCGAGGTGACGCTGACCTATTCTGTGGCGGATGCTGTGCTGGAAGAGGCCGCGCTGCCGATCCGGATGACGGCGCATACCCAATGTTTCCGTTCCGAAGCAGGAAGCGCGGGCAAGGATACGGCGGGCATGCTGCGCCAACACCAATTTGAAAAGGTTGAAATGGTGTCGATCACGCATCCCGATGCCTCGGACGCCGAACAAAAGCGCATGCTGGGCTGTGCCGAACGGATACTGGAGGCACTGAACCTGCCCTATCGCACGGTGGTGCTGTGCACTGGCGATATGGGATTTGGCGCGCGACGCACCTTTGATATCGAGGTCTGGCTGCCGGGACAAAATAGGTATCGCGAAATATCCAGCGTGTCCACAACCGGGGATTTCCAGGCGCGGCGAATGAACGCCCGGTTCAAACCGGCGGATGGGGGCAAGCCGCAATTTGTCCATTCCCTGAACGGGTCAGGGCTGGCCGTGGGCCGCAGTCTGATCGCGGTGCTGGAAAACGGGCAACGGACCGATGGGTCGGTGCAACTGCCCCACGTGCTGGCCCCCTATCTGGGCGGCAAAACCGTGCTGACCGCCAATAGCGATTTGGCATGACCATGCGCGGCGGGATGACCTGGGCGGTGCTGGTGCTGGTGGCGGC
>JACOMT010000203.1:0-5857 GCA_014623385.1 Paracoccaceae bacterium | reverse complement strand
TCGCCCTGGTTCACGCCAGGGTTCAACGGATTTGAATCAGATCAGTTCCCCATTGCCCAGTTTACCCCGCCGGTTCAGCCCGCAGGCTATGCGTTCTCCATCTGGGGCGTGATCTATGTCTGGCTGCTGGTGGCGGCGGGCTTTGGGCTGTACAGCCGGGCGCGGGCACCGGATTGGCGGGGCATGCGTCCTGCCCTGACATTCAGTCTGCTGGTTGGGGCCGCATGGTTGCCGGTGGCGGTGCTCAGCCCGGTGTCGGCCACGGTGTTGATCTGGGTGATGTTGCTATTCGCTCTCGTCGCCCTGATCCGGGCCCCGGTGCTGGACCGGTGGTATGCGCGGGGGCCGGTCGCGCTCTATGCCGGGTGGCTGACGGCGGCGGCCTGTGTTGCGCTGGGCTTTGTGCTGGGCGGCTACGGGGTGGTGTCGCTGGTTGTGGCGGCACTGGCCTGTCTGAACCTGGCGATCCTTATTGGGTTCGTGGTTCTGTTTCTGGTACCCGATTGTGCCGAATACGGCCTGTCCCTATGCTGGGCACTGGTGGCGGTTGTGGTCAATAACGGGATGGACCAGCCAACCGTATCAGCCTTTGCTCTGGGCGGGGCGGTATTTGCCCTGGGCGGAGCGGCGCGTTCGGCACTGCGCCAGGCAGCCACGCGCTGATTGCCTCATTTGCCCAAGGATTTGCCGAGTTTGCGGTTCCTTTGGAGCGCGCCCTGGGCCGGTTTGGCAACCACATCCACGGGGGTCTTTGACGGGGGCGGCTGCCAGGTATCTTGACCCAGAAACGGCCGCTGCCCCTGACGTTGGAAACCTCTGTCATCCCATTGCCCTTTTGTCTTGTCCCGGCAGGGAAATGCACAGGGGGGGGGGAAATGCGTTGTGATTTTCACAATCACATATCCGGCATGTATACATTAATCAAACCAACCCGCCCTGATGTGTCGATATCAACAAAACCGTAACCCCATAGGAGCACCGCCAAAAATCCAAGGGTACCAAACAGTGGCAAGGAGAATTTGAGGCTCCGTGAAATTGGCATAAACGATAAACAAAAATAACGTTTTGGTCCAGCGTCAATCCCCATGGACAACAAGAGAACACCATGGCCTTTTTATAGCATCCTGCTCTACTTCCTCTACCTCACATGCCAGGGCCCGCAATGGCTGGATTGCATATGGGTTGGCTTCTTCAAGTACGACGAATATCGGGACTGGCTAAAACGGGAACATTACCGGACAGAAACGCAATAAACGTTCTCAATTGCCGGGAAATTGGCAAATAATTTTTTGAATATAGCCATCCAGCATAAGGACACATTTCACAGTTTACATGTCTGCAACGTCCTTTATGTAAGATCTGTTGACATTTGCCGAATATGATTTTCTCAGATCCGTGATTCAAACTTCCGCAATGGGGTTTGAATGAACGAAGGTCAGTTGGTGATTGCAGATGAGCTTTGGGAACAGATTGTGCTTCTAGTGCCCGGCAAGGATGGGGACCCGGGTGCGACGGGGAAGCAACACCCGCACATTCCCTGAGGCCGTCATCCCTATAGAATCGAACCGGAACGAGAAACGCGATACGACGGACTGCCCACCGGCTCCGTCGCGAATTGGTACCCTTCCGCCATGCTCATCGCCGCGTGATGAATGCCAAATGACTTTGGACCCAAATAAAAAATCATGCGGTGTCATGTTGATGGCATTATGGATACCGACTGGACGGGAATGGCACCAGCCGCTGACGATCCTCGTCCCAAAGTTTCAGGCGCAGCGCCGCCACCGCCTCGGGAAACTTGATCCGGCGCGGAGCCACATCCCCGGGCAGACTGTGATGGCATTTGCGCAACCGATAGCTGGGGATGCGAGCGTTATAGTGATGGATATCGTGCAGCGTGATGCTGGCCACAATCAGATCAAAGAACCAGCCGAAATCCAGACAGGACGACCCTTGCAACGCGGCCCGTTGCGGTTCCAGGTTCGGGCGACGGTCCCAATAGGTATCCTCGAAATTGTGCTGAAGATAGACCAGAAACACCCCAATCATCCCGCCTAGCAAGCTGGCACAGAACCAGACCGCGATGCCGGTCCAGCCAAAGAGCACATAGAGCAAACCAAGATAGACAATTATCGACAGGTTGTGCAGCAACACGCCGGTCACACCGAATTTCACGGTATTTTTCGGCCAGCGGTAGCGGATGAAATAGGTATAGAATGCAGCCCAGACGAGCCCCAAAGCCCGCCGCGTTCCATTCGCGCAAGGTCATCGTGTGGATCTCGCCCGTTTCACGATGTTCCAGATTGCCCAGATGCCCGTGGTGCAGGTTGTGATTCTGCTTCATCACCTCGAATGGGGCAAAGGTAAAGGGTGACAGAACATGGCCCGCCAGCTCATTCTGTTCGCGGGTTTCAAACAGGGAATGGTGCCCGGTATCATGTTGCAGCACGTACAGGCGCACCGCAGAAAAGGCGTTCACCACCATCATAGGCATCAGACACCACCAGACATGCACATATGTGATTGCCAGATAAAGCGAGGCGAAATAAACTGCAAAGGTTCCATAATAGCTTAGTGCTGCCAGACGGTTGTCCTTTGCAACAAATTCGCGGGTATGTGTCCTTATATCCATCTTGCGGTCCTCTTTGTTTGGTGGCGTCCATCATGTTTTTGGCCCGACCATCCCCTGCGACTATCCCATAGCCCCCCTAGACCAGCTGTTCAGAACCAGTAACCATCGTGGCCAGGCCAAATAGCAGCTAATCGGATATTTACGCATGTGATCATACCTTTTGGGTTGCACCCCATCGTATGGCGAGGACAGAATTGTCGGCAGTAATCGAATTGGACACCGTTCAGCATCCAAAATACCGGGGCAGGTTCGGACCATTCGGGTATTCTTTGCAAGATCAGCGGGAACCGCGCCGTTCCAGGTGCACACCTGGGCATTGGCCCCAGGGTTCAGCAAGACCATTACCATTTTGAATGTACCGCATGCCTCCGCAACGTGCAACGAGGTTATCCCGTCA
Source organism: Paracoccaceae bacterium (assembly GCA_014623385.1). Lineage (GTDB taxonomy): Bacteria > Pseudomonadota > Alphaproteobacteria > Rhodobacterales > Rhodobacteraceae > JACOMT01. Next base: position 2,828 of record JACOMT010000203.1, on the reverse strand, counting down.
TTGTTTCGCATATCGGGTTCGGCCCCGGCAGATCGGTTTTAACATCTGCCTCTGTGGCAGTTTCAAAAAACTCTTTACTGTTCCAAGTCATGTCACCGTCCCCTCCGAATCCGACAAACACTGTCGATTTCCCCAATGCCACCATCCTGAACAAAAAAGCGTGCCCATATTGTAGCAGCACGCCACCAACTTGCAACAGCACAGGCCGCAGATGTCGCAGGCTGCCGTCCTAAATAATCCCACATAATCACAGTTTGCAACAATGTGCACCGCAGATGCCGCAGGCTGTCAGGAATGGGCCCCGCCCCGCGCATCCACCCCTGTCCAAACATTCAAACCCCCGCTGGGGTCCCGACCGCCAATCCAAAAAATGTCTCGGGATATGGCCGGTCGCCGTTCCGTCGGTGCAATCGCGTCAGGATGGGGCGACGGACCGGCCGCCGCGTCGCCCTGACGCCCCCAATCCATGGGACCCGCCAACCCTGCCGCAATCACCGCCAAACCACAGCTATTAATACGGGCGGTCATCCTGAATTTCGCTCGCCCCGGTGCCCAAAGCGCGCGACCAACGGTTCAAACTGGCTCATAGCACAGGTTTGACAAACACACGGCAATCGTCCAGTGCCACGGCATGCCGCGCGCCTTTGACAAAGCTGGACAAGTGTATGATTTGCTGACGGGTGCCATGATGCGCGGATCAGGCGTTCGTCCGGGTCCTGAGAACTGGGCCCAGCCCTCACCGCTAGTGGACGTTCAATATGTTCAATATACTGACACCCGCCATATCAGCGGGTTTTTGCCTACACCACGACGGGCCAGACGCTCCACAAACGACCCCGATCTGATTGCACGTAATCCCACCTGTCCTGACCCGGTGGCCCCTCCGGGGCTTGCTATCGTGCCTTTTTCATTTTGCTTTTGGCATGACGCAAGCGAACAGGTGATTCGCGTTGAAGTAATATTCATCCTGGCATTGCTGGCTGATTGGACGGGGTACCTGGCCGTGCAAGCGGCAGCCTTCCGTTGCCTTTTGGCGCGAATCATCGGCTCTGCCGTCCCCGGGCCGGACTGGGCGACTCTACCTTGTTCTCTCCTCCATATCGGTGATCACAGCAGTGCTGGCTTGCCGCATCCCGCCAACAGTCCCGATGTTCGCGTCATCGGCCGGGTTTTCAGGGCACCGCCTTATCCCGGGGTGAAAGCCAAGAGCAGCAGCAAAAGCAGAAATCCGACAAAAACCCAGACCAGTTTTTTGCCCCGCCGCGCCCGCTTCTTCCTGTGCGACGGTGCAGGCCGTACGGGCGCGCTCAGCGGGGCCGATACCGGTGCCCGCTTCTTCCTGTGCGGCGGTTCGGGTCGTACCGCCAATGGCGGGTCGTCGTCCGGCTTAGGGGATTGCCCTGCCGCGATGGGCCGCCGGTTCCACGGCTCAGGGGATTGCCCTGTTGTTTCCTCGAATTTCGGGCTCCCCTGATCCCGCCAGGATTTCAGTGCCGCCTCGAACCTGGCAGCGTCCTGGCGACTGGACATCGGGACGGACTGCCAGACCAGTTTTGGATTGGTCCCCCTGGTAGACGCGCTATCGCCGCGCCGGTGCTGTGCGACACGAACACGAACTGACCATGTATGACCGACATAATGCCCCCTATCCGTCTTTAGGACATAGCAAAAGTATTTGCGGTTCGGAAATTCCTGATCCCGTTGATCCTGATCCGCCAGGGCCTCGGGCTGATGCCATCGCGATTTCACTTTTATCCCCCGCGCCAACTGCCCTTGCGACGGTTCGGGCCGTACGGGCGCGGGTTTGCTGTCCGATACCGGTGCCTGCGACGGTTCGGACCGTACCGCCAATGACGGGTCGTCGTCCGGCTTAGGGGATTGGCCTGCCGCGATGGGCCGCCGTTTCCACGGCTTGGGGAATTGCCCTGTTGTTTCTTCGAATTTCGGGCTCCCCTGATCCCGCCAGGATTTCAGTGCCGCTTCGAACCTGGCAGCGTCCTGGCGGCTGGACATCGGGCCGGACTGCCAGACCAGTTCCGGATTGGTCCCTCGGGTTGACTCGCTTTCGCCGCGCCGGTGCTGGGCAAATCGAGCACGGACTGAATACGTATGCCCGACGTAATGCCCCCTATCCGTCTTCAGGACATAGCAAAAGTACTTGCGGTTCGGAAATTCCTGATCCCGTTGATCCTGATCCGTCAGGGCCCTGGGCTGATGCCATCGCGATTTCATTTTGATCCCCTGCGCCAACCGCCTTGTCCGGCTTGAACCAGATCACCCGGCCAAAGATGTAGTCTTTTCCTGCCGTCGGGCGCGATCATGAAACTGACGCCGGGCGTTCCAAACCCGTGCGACCAGGCCGCCTAACCGGTGCCCCACAGTGTCCCCGATACCAAAGTGGTGCCATCCATCCATGCCTCCAGCCCCTGGTGGAGGTCGCGATGTTTGGCCATGATTGCAGGCACACCACAATGATTGTCGTCCCCCGAGGCCCTGTATAGCCGAAAGGCTTTGCGCATCGTGACCTTGCTGAACCGATCAGGCAGACCACTTTTGCGGATCATGCCTGCCAGCAAGCGCGCCGTATACGTTGAACTCAAACATCCAAAAATCAGGATTTCGTTACCAGCTGTGTGGTTTTTGGATACAAACCCATAGGTCTCTTTTATTTTCTGGTTTGGCCCCCGACCAAAGGGGTACCACATTGCAACACATTGCAAATCGCATTGTGGGCAAATCTAATGGTCCGTGATTGCCACATTCGGGAAAGACCTTTGCGCATAACGGCCTGGTGTTCATCCGGGGTGTTGATTGCTATGCGTTTAGTA
>JACOMT010000202.1 GCA_014623385.1 Paracoccaceae bacterium | reverse complement strand
TTTTAGGGTTACGATCCGCTGGTCCGCTTCAAGTGTCTGCTGATCGGGCGGTGGCCCCCCGAAGCTGGGGCGTGTGCCCTCAACTGCGGTTGGATTTCATGCTGTGTTGCGGCCCCTGCCTCTTTGCGCCTGTGCCCGATGCGACGACCCGTTGCCGTTTTCGTAACCCCCGATGATCTTCTGGCCGAGGTTTGCCGTGCTCCGCAAGACCGGGCTGAAGCGGAGGTACCCGATGATCCGCCCGACGATCCAGGCGTGCATTTCAGTGCCGACACGCAAGCGCGGTGGGTCAGGAATGGCTCGAAGACTACGCTGGGCTACAGAAAGATGACATCCAACGGCGTTGACCGATTGGTTGAATGTAGAAAATCACAAAAACGAGGGGAATCGCAGCTGCGGCATTTGGGCACTATGCGGCGATGTTAAATTTTTTGTTTTAAATTCAATAGAATCTATGTTCTTGCTGTGCCGGATAATGACAATTGACTCCAAAAATGGCAGGTCCTATCATTAGTGAATAACCGTGTGAGGGCTTGTTTTCTTAGGATAACACATAAATAACCGTGACCGAAGATGACCAAAAGCAGCGAATGGCGCAGCTGGAGCTGCGGATCGCGGCCGCAAAAAGGGTGCAAGCCCCGGAGCCCCGCGCGGATGAACATTATTCCCAGGCACAACTGGCCTGGCGGATGGTGATTGAATTGGTAGCCGGTCTGGGGATCGGTTTTGGCATGGGGTACGGGCTGGACAGCCTGTTCGGGACGCTCCCGATCTTCCTCGTGATGTTTACATTTCTGGGTCTAGCGGCCGGCATCAGAACAATGATGCACAGTGCCGGAGAGGTCCGCAAGAAACAAGCTGCCGAAGCGGCGACCCCGGATGCATCCGGGAGACGGTGAGAGGACCTGACACGTGGCAACGGACACGCACAGCACAGGTGACAGTAGCCTGGAGTTTCACCCGATGGACCAGTTCATCGTGGAAAAACTGTTTGGCACTGACACGATCCATTTCTACACGCTGACCAATGTGACCCTTTGGCTGGCATTGGCGGTTGCGGCGGTTGTGGGGTTGCTGGTGCTTGGCACAGCGCATCGCGAAATTGTGCCCTCACGTGGCCAGTCAATTGCTGAACTGGCTTATGGCTTTGTCTACAAAATGGTCGAGGATGTAACCGGCAAGGATGGAATCCATTACTTTCCATATATCATGACGCTGTTCATGTTCATCCTATGCGCGAATATGTTGGGTCTGATCCCGATGTCATTCACCACCACGTCGCACATCGCGGTCACAGCGGTTCTGGGTTTTGGTGTGTTTATCGCGGTGACCGTGCTGGGCTTTGTCAAAAACGGCGCGCGCTTTCTGGAACTCTTCTGGGTGTCCAGCGCCCCGCTGCCCCTGCGCCCGGTTCTGGCATTGATCGAACTGATTTCCTATTTTGTTCGCCCGGTCAGCCATTCAATTCGTCTGGCCGGCAACATGATGGCCGGTCACGCCGTGCTAAAGGTGTTCGCCGGCTTTGCACAGGTGACGGCAATCGCCCCGTTCGCGATACTGGGCGTCATGGCAATCTACGGTCTTGAGGTTCTGGTGTCCTTTATCCAGGCCTACGTCTTCACCATTCTGACCTGCGTGTATCTGAAAGACGCGCTTCATCCGCATCACTAACACAAGGCGGGTTTTGGTGCCGCTTTACACAACATCAGCTTCCAATCGTAAGGAGAACTCATCATGGAAGGCGATCTCGCACATATCGGAGCAGGCTTGGCAGCAATCGGTTCGGGCGCTGCTGCCATCGGTGTGGGCCACGTAGCCGGTAATTTCCTGGCTGGCGCACTGCGCAACCCGTCGGCGGCTGCAGGCCAGACCGCAACCCTGTTTATCGGCATCGCGTTTGCAGAAGCCTTGGGAATCTTTTCGTTCCTCGTCGCGCTGCTGTTGATGTTTGTCTAGGTCTCTCCAGAGACTGCCGTATGCCCTGCGGGCGGGCCGCGCGACGTCGGCCCGTATCTGGGGCTGCATACCGGCCCAACAGGGCCAGATCAGGGGACAGACCGACATGGCAACGGCCGCAAATGCAGTCGCCGGGGTCGGCACAGGGATAGCTAACAAGCATGCCACAGCTTGATTTTTCGACATTTTCCAACCAGATCTTCTGGCTTGTACTGACACTTGTCGCAATTTACATGATCCTGACCCGTATTGCCCTGCCCCGGATCGGTGGCGTTCTGGCGGAACGGTCCGGAACCATCGCGGATGACATCGCCGCAGCCGAGGATCTCAGGGCCAAGGCGGCCGAGGCCGAAGCGGATTATGAAAGGGAATTGGCCAATGCCCGCGCCCACGCACAGCGGATCATCAACGCAGCCAAGGCAGACATTCAGGCCGACCTGGACGACGCGATTGCCCGCGCCGATGCCAGGATCGCCGCCAGGGCCAGGGAATCGGAACAGGTGATTTCCGATATCCGTGCCAATGCACTGGACAGCGTGGCCGAGGTAGCCGTCGATACAGCATCTGCGCTGGTCTGTGCTCTGGGCGGCAGCGCGGATATCGAAACAATATCCGCCGCTGTCGCAAGCCGGTTGAAAGGATGACACAGATGCGTATCTATCTCGCCCCGGTTCTGGCCCCGGTTCTGGCCACGCCCGCCTTTGCCGCCGCCAAGGGTCCGTTCTTTTCACTGGCGAACACCGACTTTGTTGTCCTGATCGCGTTTCTGCTGTTCATCGGGGTTCTGGTCTATTTCAAGGTGCCTGGCATGCTGACGGGTTTTCTGGACCGGCGCGCCAAAGACATTCGGGCCGAACTGGATGAAGCACGCGCACTGTACAAAGAGGCGCATGCGCTGTTGCTCTCTTACGAACACAAGCGTCAGAAAGTACAGGAACAGGCCGACCGCATCGTCGCCAGTGCCCGGGCCGATGCCGCAACTGCGGCGGAACAGGCCAGGGCTGATCTGCAAAAGCTGATCGAACGTCGTCTGGCCGCTGCAGAGGATCGGATTGCATCTGCCCAGGATGCCGCAATCAAGGACATCCGCGATCAGGCGATTTCGGTCGCCGTCTCTGTTGCGCAACAGGTCATTGCCAAACAGATGACTACCGCAGACAGCGACAAGCTGATCGAGGCCGCAATTGCTGAGGTGGGTGCCAAGCTGCACTAACGCATCCATGCACCGTGCACGGGGTTTGTGCCTGGATGTGCCAGTCTAGGCCACCACCGTTAACCACAGCACTGTAGAATCATCACCCGACTTAAAGCCTGGATACCCCACGCCTCCCCATCATCCAACCCGTGCCACGGGGGTCGGCACGGGGTGCTGCCGGGGTAATCCGTACCACCTTTGCCCCCCCGTTGCGCCTGTTCGCCCTTTGGGCGGTGTGCTGCTCCGGTACCGGCCCTCGGGGCGGATTGGCGGCGCGACCATGCCGGGCTTGCCCGACACGGCTTTTTCACCGTCGCCGCGGATTGGGCCAGCATCCGGGATTGGCTTTGTTGGGTACTGTCCCCCCTCGACCCGGCAAATGGATATCGACCACAGGCACCACAGCCATGCCCGTGAGGGCACGGGTTGGCTTGTGGTTCGTGGACCTGGACGCCCGCAGGCTGGACCTCGACCGGATCTTGATTACCGCGCTGGCCGGGGCC
>JACOMT010000201.1 GCA_014623385.1 Paracoccaceae bacterium | reverse complement strand
CTCACCCTTGAAGATCGGCACCCGAGGCTCTCCCTTGGCGCTTGCGCAGGCTTACGAGACGCGGACGCGGCTCGGGGAGGCCTTTGATCTGCCGGAAGAGGCGTTTGAAATCGTGATCATCAAGGTCGCCGGCGACATGGTGCAAGACCGCGCGCTGAAAGAGATAGGAGGCAAGGGTTTATTCACCCGCGAGATCGAAGAGTATCTGCTGGCGGGCCGGATCGATATAGCCGTCCATTCGATGAAGGATATGCCGATCAAACAACCTGCTGGTCTGATCCTGAACACCTGTCTGCAGCGCGAAGATGTACGGGATGCCTTTGTTTCGCTGACAAAAACCGGAATTGACGCGCTGGACAACGGTGCCGTGGTTGGTACCAGCAGCCTGCGGCGCCGGGCGCAATTGCTGCATCGGCACCCCGGTCTGAACATCGTGGAATTCCGCGGCAATGTGCAAACCCGGCTGCGCAAACTGGCCGATGGTGTGGCCGAATGCACGTTTCTGGCAAAGGCTGGTTTGAACCGGCTGAACATGGAAGACGTTCATGCACACCCTATTGACCCGGACCAGATGCTGCCCGCCGTGGCACAGGGCGCAATCGGGGTCGAACGGTGCTTGGACGATCACCGCGCGGCAGAGATGCTTGAGGCAATCCATGATCGGCCAACCGGCGACCGGCTGGCTGCCGAACGCGCTTTTCTGGCGACATTGGACGGATCTTGTGAAACACCAATTGCGGGGTTAGCGGAATTGGACGGCGACACGCTGAGATTACGGGGTCAGGTGCTGCGCCCCGATGGTACTGTCGTCTTGTCCGATGATGTGGTCGGTGCCATCGAGGACGGGCCTGACATGGGCCGTGCTATGGCGCGGAAACTGCTGGAGCGCGCGGGACCCGGCTTTTTTGATTGGCAGAGCAGCCATCCGGAACGGGTGAAATGATGTGGCACCCGTGTTGACCGAGCGTGTCGTGCTTGGTTTATTCCCAAACGGGTGCAGACTACCATAAAACCGGGCAAAGCGTATCCGGCGACTGACTAAACGATGTGACCTGACGGGTGCATAGCTGGTTGCGCACTGCTGGCTGATGATCGCGGCGACAATAGCATTATTTTCCATGTGATCCAATCCGGTGACCTTTGTTCTGGTTATTCGATCAAACCAGCCGGGCCTGGCGATTCTGATGCACGAGGCGGCGCATAATGCCCTTTTCAAATCCCGGGCATTGAACCAATGGGGGCAAATGGCTGTGCGCACCCGATTCTGGCAGAGCTTGCAACCTACCGCAATATCACCCGGCCCATCACCGCTTTACACAAACGGCCAAAGACCCCGGTTTTATTTTGTCATCAAAGTGTTCGACCACGCGCGAATCGCTGAAACGCAAATTCCTGCGTGATCTGACGGGGCAGGCCGGATATAATCAACTGGTGGGTTGATTGTGCTGTCAATGCGACTGGCGGGCGATAATGACACGATAGCCACCGCCAAAACCGATTTTACCCAAACGTTCAAATCGCAATACCTGTGGACATCCTTGCTGATCTTTTTCAGGATCATATTGGGCACCAGCCTGGTGGACGAGTAATGGTACGGGGGAGCCTTTTGGCCTGCCCTATCTGACGTGGTAGCAGTTTGTGCTGTGCGTGCGGAGTATTGCCGAACACGGGACCACGGGCGAATCGGATAATCCGTTTCGAAACGTCCCCACAACCCTGGCAGGTCCGTTGATGCCGCTGTTCGTAGCATCCTGTTTAGTCAATTATCATCTGCAAAACCATATGGTTATGCATATCCCATGCTGGAAACTGCATCGGTTGCGGATTGAGAAGGAACCAGGTGATCGGATGCGGATTGCGGATAGCTATTGGTGCACATTGCACGAGGCGGGATGGCAAAGGTCAAAACCCGAATGCCCGATCCGCGACAGTTTCGCGTGCAATCCCGGGCATTATTGCGACCTGATCCCGGCACAGGGGCCGGAGGTGCTGCGGTACCGCCGAAGGGCCAAGTCCCGGGTGGTTTCAACCCCAGACCGATCCAATTCAGGGTACATGATTCGGTCGATTAGGTGGTTTCCCACCCAATTCTCTGCCGGAATGCCCTGGTCAAAAACAGAATCCCGCGCGTCTCGCTCCAATATTTCGACTGCTCTGTCGGGCACGTCTCCATTTTTGCCAATAATATCGCCAAGTACTTCCCTGGCAATAGCATTGGAGGCTTCCCGATTATCCAGCTCAAAAAGGCGGTCGTCGTTTGGGTCCGTATCCACGAACAGATCCGTCACCCAGTTCGCAACTGCAACATAGCCGCCCCGGGCTGTAACCCCCAGCCCATTTGCATGGGCGTTGATAGCGGATGCAGCCTCAAACCAGCTGGTGGCCTTGTGATCAGGACCGAGTACATCGGCAACATATTGATATGCCGCTGCAAATTGCTCACGCTCAACCAGAATTTCGAGAACCCGCACCTCTGCTTTGTTCAGCTCATTAGTCATCAGACCCTCCCCAGAACTTCAGAAACTCCAATCCATATGATTGTGATTCCAATGCCTCCCGCATTGTAATAGTATTGCACGCTTGTTCCATTGGGTTCCCCACAATCGTTACAAAGTATCCAGCCGATTCAGCTTCGATAGTAGTCCTGCACGTTCCGGTGAGGCTATGGGGCTTCAGGTCAAAAAAACATCCGCCTCACCTTCTGGACATTCCGAGCCTGGGCGCGCGGTTGCCATCATACTCCCTAACGGAAGACAGGTATAAGCTTTGCCATTACTAAGGAATGAATCATTCCAATCAACCATTGTAGACGGCGGCACATCCGATTTAAATCACCTCCCCCCCTCAACGACAATGTCATACAGGGGCTTTTTAAAATACCAAAAGCGACTCCTTGGGATAGTACCTGTCAGGTTTCTGCTGATTGCAAAGTATCTGGCATCAGCCACGGTTTCACCGCCACACACCAATCTCGGGTGTTCGAAGTATATCCTCCTCCTTTTCCCCGGGCGTTTCAATTTTGGACGCGCATTTTTTAACATTATCCGAAAAGGGCCAAAAGGGTTGTCGCTCATGCACGATGTAACAGTCTGTGTAACGAGTATTGCCGGTCATGTTCGGTGTTTCAACGCTGGCCCCGGCATTCGACGGCGTGCCCGCATCTTGCAGCGGGGTCAAACCGCATTCCTCATCGCGAGCCCCGATGTTGATCCAGTCGTTCCACAGTGCGGGCACCCTGTCACGGATGTCCAATTCCGCCGCCTCTTGCGGCTGTGCGGGGGCGGGAGCCGGGCCGCATAGAAACAGGGTGCAGGCCAGCACGGCCAGGGTGATAACACCGCCGCCCCCGAATACCGCGCGTCGACCAGCGGCGGAACCGGCGTTTATGTTCCTTCCTGTCACACAGGACGTTCCGGTTGGCCTTGCTGGCATAGGCCCTGTCGGCCAATACCCGCCCGCGCGTTCGCCCCTTTGACCATGGTATCGAACCCGGGGGCTCCCGGCCCGGTTCGCAAGTGCCCGTGTGAACCTTGTCGATCAAACTTTCCTCATCCGGGCCTCGTCCAGGCGGGCAAAGCCGTTGGATGTCATCTTCGTAGCCCGGCGTACGCTTCGCGCCGTTCCTGACCCACCGCGCTTGCGTATCGGTACTGAAATGGCTGCCGGGGCGGTGGCGTCGATAATCGCCGCTGCGGTCCGTGATCC